>DAINBS010000344.1:0-3214 GCA_036732805.1 Gemmatimonadales bacterium
CGACGCCGTAATAGCGGGAGAGCGCATCCAGATTGCGACGGCGCAGAGCGGGAAGAAGAAAGCGCGACATGCGGATCGTGCAGAGCCTCTTCACCTCGGGAACGGCGCCCACCGCGTCGGCGAGCTGCGCGCTCACGAAGCGCCAGTCGAACTGGACGTTGTGGGCCACGAACACGCGGCCCGCCAGGGCGCTCAGCAGCTGGTCGGCAACCTCTGCGAACGTCGGCCGGTCGCGCACCATCGCGTCCGTGATCTGGGTGACCCTGGTGACCGCGGCCGGGATGAGCCGCTCGGGATTGACCAGCGAATCCAGGACCACGTCGGTCCTTCCACCTGGCCCCGCCAGCACCACGGCCACCTCGGTAATCCGGTCGCCGCTGGCAGGGCGCGAGCCGGTGGTCTCGACGTCCACCACGGCAAAGACCGTCTCAGCGAGCGTCACCATGGCCGACGACCGCGCCGTCAGGGCCCACTGGCCCAGGTGGTCGCGGCGCACGCGCGGATCGTGGCCCAGCAGGGCGACAGCCAGGCGGTCGGCCACCACGGAGGGCGCCCGAGGCATGCCGAGCACCTCGTGCGAGATCCGGAGGCTGTCGGCCGGTCCCTCCTCCAGCAGCCGGAGGGCGCGGTCGAGGAGTGTCCCCGTGGGGAGCGCCGCGAGCCCCGGCATGGCGCTCAGGGCGCGTCCCGCCGCAGCGGGAGCGTCATGCACCGCGGCCCGCCCCCACCCCGCACCAGCTCGGATCCCTCCATGGTGAGGATGGCGCGCTCGTCGTCCTCCAGGGTCACGTCCCCCGTGAGGAAGTCCACGCCGGTCACCAGGCGGAATCCCGCCGTCTCGCACTCGGCGAGGGTTGCCTCGTTGCGCAGATAGGAGAGCGCGAGCCCCGGCCGCAACGAGAAGAAGTTGCAGGCTGACGCCCACTGTTCCCGTTCCTGCACCGCACGGAGCTGGCCGCCGCAGAAGATGGGCTCGAGCGGCAGGTCCACCGCGCGGAGCGCCGCAAAGAAGTTCGGCATTTCGGTGACCCCCGCCATGCCCTTGCGGCGGTGCAGCACGGGCAGGCGCTCGGGACCGACGAAATGCGGCGGATAGACAACGCACAGCTCCCGGTCGATCTGGGTGAAGACCATGTCGAGATGGATGGCCGTGCGCTCGCCGGGCATCACGACCACGATCACGTCGGTCACCGAGGTCCGGTCGAACAGGACTGCGCAGAGATGATCGAGGGCCGCCGGGCTCGACCGGTCGGAGAAGCCGAGCAGCAGCGTGTCCTCCCGCACGGGATGCACGTCGCCGCCTTCGAGCGTGTAGTTGGGGCGCCGCTCCTCCGAGCCGTCATACAGGATGCCCGCCGACTCCAGCTCCGGGTGGTAAGCCAGGAGCGCCTTCACGATCAGCTCCTCGCTCCACCGCGCCCCGTGCCGCATGGACCCCACCAGCGCGTGCTGGTTGATGATGATGCCCACGTCGCGTGTGAAGAACAGGTTGGGCAGCGGGGGCAGCGAATAGCCCACCTCGTTGAGCGCCCGGCCGATCGGGCCGGCGTCCTCGACCACGCCCTCGATGAGCAGCGGGACCAGCCGGTCCACCGGCAGGTCCGCCAGCCGCCGGGCGAGGGCATCCGAGGGCACCACCTCGAGCGTCCGGGCAATGAGGTAATCCCGCACGTCGCGGCGGGCCAGCACGTCGGTCAGCAGGTCCCGCACCTCGTACACGTCCGCAAACCGCTCCAGGATCGTGACCATGCGCCGGTGCTCGCGACGGGCGATCTCGAGGTCGATGATGTCGTCGTAGAGGTAGTCCTCGCGCGTGCCCGGAGTGACCGCGAGCAGCTCCTGCCCCGGTGTGTGCACCAAAACGGCCCGCAGGGGGCCGATCTCGGAGGTGACGGAGACGCGCGGCATGGTGGGGCAAATCTAGCAGAGAAGAGGGACAGAGGGGCAGAGAGAAGGGGCTTTCAGCCCACTACCCATGCCGAAGCGCGTAGCTCAGCGCCTCGAGCTCGATGGCCATGTTCACGTTCTTCACGACCACGTCGTCGGGGACCACGAGATGCACCGGCGCGAAATTCAGGATCGCCTTGACACCCAGCCGCACGAGTCGGTCGGCGACGCCCTGGGCGGCGTCGCCGGGGGTCGCCACGATGACGATGTCCGGACCGCCCTCATGGAAGTCGACCTCCATGTCGCGCGCGTCGCTCACCCTGACGCCGTTCCACGCATGTCCGATCCTGGCCGGATCGATGTCGTACACCCAGCGCACCAGGAAGCCCCGGCTGGTGAAACCACCGTACTGCACGAGCGCGCTGCCCACCTTCCCAGCCCCCACAACCGCGACCCCGTACGTCCGTTCGAGGCCCAGAATGTCGCGGAGCCGCGCGGCGAGCTCGGGGACGGCGTACCCCAAGCCGCGCTTGCCGAACGACCCGAAGAGGGAGAGGTCCTTGCGCACCTGCGCCGCGGTGGTGGCCCCGCAGGCCGCCAGCTCGTCGGACGAAATCGTCGCGATCCCCCTGGCTGCGTGTTCCTCGAGGAACCGGAGATACAGGGAGAGTCGGCGAACGGTGGGCTCTGAGATCCGGCGCATCGCGTTTTGTGAAAGTTTTCACAATGTACGCGAGTCCGGAGGCGGCGGTCAACGCGGGATCGCGCGGAACAGGCACACGAAATCGGCCACGGACAGGGTCTCCGGGCGCGCGGCAGGGTCAATCCCGGCCTCGGCGCAGCGGACCAGCGCCCCCTGCCGATCGAGAGCGGTCACCACGCGGAGGCCGCCGATAATCTGCTTGCGGCGCTGGCCAAACAGGCCCACCACGAACCCGCGAAACGCGACCCGCTCCGCCTCATCGATCAGGGGATCCGGTCGCGGCGTCAGCCTCAGCACGGCCGAGTCCACGTTGGGCGGCGGGTGGAATGCGCCCGCCCGCACCACGAACAGGCGCTCGGCGCGCGCCACCGCCTGCACGCCCACCGTGAGCGCCCCGTAGGTCTTGCCGCCCGGCTCGGCGGCCACCCGATCGGCCACCTCGCGCTGGACGAGATACACGATCACCGCCGGGGGCGACGGCCGCAGCGCCTTCTCGATCAGCGGGGACGTGATGTAGTAGGGGATGTTACCGATGACCTTGAAGCGTTGGCCGTTAGCCGTTAGCCGTTGGCCGTTAGCCGTTAGCCGTTGGCCGTTAGCCGTTGGCCGTTGGCCGTTAGCCGT
>DAINBS010000345.1:0-3209 GCA_036732805.1 Gemmatimonadales bacterium
GCCCCAGGGCGGGGCCGGCGCTTTCCTTGACGGGGTCTGAGACTACGATCAGCCCCTGGGCGGCGTCGTTCACGACCACCACGGCCACCGACCGGCCGGCCACGACGTGGCGGTCGGCATCTCCCGTGAGTCCGTCGAGCGCCACGCTCCGCTCCCGGGCATGCCTCACCGAGATCACCTCGGTCAGGCGCTTCTCGACGATGCCGCGCGCCCCCCGCCCTTCCATGGCCACGAACCGCTCGACCGGCGGGACGGTGATTCCGCGCGCCTCCGCGGCGGCCATCACGGCGCGCGCAAACGGGTGCTCGGACCGCCGCTCGACCCCGGCCGCGACGCGCAACAGCTCCGGCCCGGACACCGTCTGCCCGTCGCTCCGCCTGGCGCCGTGGATGTGCGTGACGCTCGGTCGCCCTTCGGTGATCGTGCCCGTCTTGTCGAAGACGACCGTGTCCACGCGGTGCAGCAGCTCGAGCGCCTGGCCCCCCCGGATGAGCACGCCGTGGCGCGCCCCCTCGCCCGTGCCCACCAGGATGGCGGTGGGCGTCGCCAATCCCAGCGCACAGGGGCACGCGATCACGAGCACCGTGACCAGGGCAATCGTGGCGAACACCGCGGCGGGTGGAGGACCCCAGACGAACCAGACGACGAACGCCGCCACGGCCACCGCGATGACGATGGGGACGAAGACCCCGGCGACCCGATCCGCCAGGGCCTGCACGGGCGCCTTCTGGCCCTGCGCCTCCTCCACGAGCTGGACGATCTGCGCCAGCACGGTATCCCTGCCCACGGCACGCGCCACGAACGTCACCGATCCGGTCTGATTCACCGTTCCGCCCACCACGCGGTCGCCCGGGGCCTTCGCGACCGGCATCGGTTCACCCGTGAGCATGGACTCGTCCACATGGGTTTCGCCGTCCACGACGTCGCCGTCCACCGGCACGGCTTCGCCGGGCCGAACGATCACGCGGTCGCCGACCAACACCTCTTCGATCGGGATCTGCCGGTCCTTCCCGTCCCGCTGCACCCAGGCCGTCTTTGGCCGAAGGCCGAGCAGCCGCCGGATGGCCTCCGACGTCCGGCTCTTGGCGCGCGACTCGAGCAGTCGCCCGAGCAGGATGAAGGCGATGATGAAGTTCACGCCCTCGTAGTAGACGTCCGTCTTGACGCTCCCCGCCGCCAGCGCCCCCGGCGCTACCGTACCCACGAGGGAGTAGAGGAACGCCGCGCCCGTGCCCACTGCGATGAGCGTGTTCATGTCGGCGCTGCGGTGCCGGAACCCGCTCACCGCCCCGTGGAAGAACTGGCGCGCGCTCCAGAACAGGACGGGCAGCGTGAGCACCAGCATGGCCCATCGGATCCGGGCCGGGTGGGCCGCCGCATAGCCGTACAGCCCGGGGAAGAGCGCGGAGAGCGCGCGATCCACCGGGTGCAGCAGCCGCGCGAACAGGTCGTGGGCCCCGCCGCCCGCCATGAGGGGCATCGAGAGCACCATCGTCGCCGCCGCGGCAACGGCCGCCACCACGAGCTTGCCGACCAGGGTGCGCTGCTCCTGCCGGTACCGGATCCGCTCGCGCTCCACGGGATCCTGCTCGGCCACCGGGGCGGAGACCGTGAACCCCGCCTGCGCGACCGCCTCTTCGAGCTGGCGCGCTCCCACCACACCGGGCACGTACTCGACCCGTACGGATTCGGCCGCCTGGTTCGCCGCCACGGACAACACGCCCGGCAGGTCCGACAGCGTCCGCTCGAGCCGCGCAGTGCCCGTGGCGTAGTGCAGGCCGTCAATCTGAAGGTCGACCGCCACCCGCCCGCAGTCGTACCCCACCTCCCGCACCGCGTCCACGAGGGCGGCCACGGGCGGCGCGCCATCCGCGAGCAGCACGGTGGCACGCGCCGTCGCGTAGTTGACCGTGGCGTCCATCACCCCGGGCGCCTGCGCGAGCCGCTTCTGCACCGTGATGGCGCAGGCCCCGCAGGTCATGCCTTCGATGGGGAGCGTGATCCGGCTAGCCATGGCGGCGATGCCCTCGGGCGGGATCGGAGCGGGCCGCAGCGTGCCCGGTCTGCGCGATCACCCGTCCGCGGAAGCCGGTGTGTCCGCAGCGGAACGGGTAGTCGCCCGCCGTGTGCGGGGTGAACTCGACGACGGTCGTCTCGAACGCCGGCAGCGGCCGACGCAGGTCGAGCGTCTCGAAGATCAGCTCGCCCGTGCATTCCGCCGTCTCGTCCCGGTAGAAGGAGAGCCGGACGGGACGCCCGACTTCCACGGGAATCACGTCCGGCTCGAACCCCTGACGCACGAGGACCTGGACATCCTGCACGCCGGCCGGTGGTGAGGGGGGGCGGGGGCCACGCGGGCCGAGGAAGTACCAGAGCTCCCAGCCGATGAGCCCCGTCCCGAGGACGATCACGAGAACGTCAAGGACGGTCACACCTTGTCGTAGTCGTAGTACTCGACGCCGAGATGCGTGATCTGCTCCTCGCCCATGAGCCACCGCAGGGTGTTCTTGAACTTGGTGTGCTGAATGAACAAGTCGTGCTCCGGAACCAGGCCGGCGGCCGCCATCGGGCTCTTGAAGTAGAACGAGAGCCACTCCTGGATGCCCGACATGCGTGCCCGGCCCGCGAGGTCCATGAACAGCGCCAGATCGTGAACGAGCGGGGCGGCGAGGATCGAGTCGCGGCACAGGAAGTCGACCTTGATCTGCATCGGGTAGCCGAGCCACCCGAAGATGTCGATGTTGTCCCAGCCTTCCTTGTTGTCCCCGCGCGGCGGATAGTAGTTGATCCGCACGACATGCGAGAACTTCTGGTAGAGATCGGGGTAGAGCTTCGGCTGGAGGATATACTCGAGCACCGAGAGCTTGCTCTCCTCCTTTGTCTTGAACGATTCGGGATCGTCGAGCACTTCGCCGTCCCGGTTCCCGAGGATGTTGGTCGAATACCACCCCGACAGTCCAAGCATCCGGGCCTTGAACATGGGGGACAGCACGGTCTTGACCATCGTCTGGCCGGTCTTGAAGTCCTTGCCCGAAATCGGCACGCCCTGCCTGGCCGCGAGCTCCTGGAGCGCCAGGGTGTCCACCGCCAGATTCGGCGCGCCGTTCGCGTAGGGAATCCCCTCCATCAGCGCGGCCCACGCGTACAACATGGACGGCGCGATGGCCGGATCGTTCGCGTCCATGGCCTGCTCGAACGCCGCGAGGCTC
>DAINBS010000346.1:0-3181 GCA_036732805.1 Gemmatimonadales bacterium
GTGCTCGGCGTGCCGCATGAGCGCCTGCTTGGCGAGGTCGTCCCGCCCCTCGTTCACCGCGAGCATCGCGCGGCGCTCCCAGTCCTCCCCCTGCTTCTTCTCCCGCTCCACCTGACCCTGGAGCTTCTTCTCGTCCGCGATGGCGCCGGCCACATCCTGCTTGGTCTTGGCGAGCGAGGTCCGCATGTCGAGCAGGGACTGCTCGAGCACCTTGGCAGGATCCTCGGCCTTCCCGATGAGCGCGTTGATGTTCGCCCGGATGACGGTCATCAGGCGCGAAAAGATTCCCATGGCTCGCCTATGCCTCCCGCAGGCCGCCGCGGCCCGCCCGTGCCTCTGACGCCGGACGCCTTCGGTCCGGTCGCACCGCTACAAGATCAACTGCCGACTCCATCTGCGCCACCGGCCCCGCTCAGTCGCCGTCCGCCGGCGGGAGCGCGCTCTGGCGGTTCTGGGCCAGGACGCGCTCCGAGAAGTCCATGCGCTCGTGGAGCTCCGCCAGCTCCCGCCGGACCGTGTCCATCTCGTCAAGGACCTCCTGATGCGACGCCTCCAGCCGCCGGATCGTGTCGTCGCCCACGATGGCGCCGCCGCGGATCCGGTCGGCAAACGCGCGACCCACCGGCGAGATCGCCAGCAGGAAGGCGGTGCCGCCGCCGAAGATGAAGATGATCGCCAGGACGCCTTCCATCGCTCCCCCGCCTCAGTGGTCTCCCAACAGTGGACGCTGTCCCTGCTTGGCCAGGATCCGCTCGGCAAAGTCCAGGCGTTCCTCCAGCTCCTGCACGCGCTGCGCCTGATCTTCCAGGGCGGCCACGCGGTCCTCGAGGCGCCGCACCTCGTCCGTCACCACCCCACCGCCGGCCAGCTGTCGGGCCTCGTGCCGCCGGTCGAGCGCCCGGTTCACCGTCCGATAGACCCCGTACAGGAAGAACGCACCCATGCCCATCCCGACGAGGGGGAAGATCACGTTCTGGATCCAGATCCAATCGGCCAGCACCCCTACCGCTCCCCGGGAAGCTCATCCGTCCGGTGCTGGGCGAGCAGCCGCTCCGCGAAGTCCAGCCGTTCCTCGAGTTCCGCCACCCGCTCCGGGAGCGTCCGGAGCTCCGCAACCTCCAGCTGCAGATCCCGCACCTCGTCGGGCGGGAGCGCCCCGGGCTCGCGACGGTGCCGCAGCTCCATCCAGCGGGTGAGCAGCTTGTAGATCCCGAACATGAAGAGCGCCCCCGTGGCCATCCCGCCCAGCGGGATGAGCACGAACAGGTCAGGAGGCATCCGGGTCTCCCCGCGGCGCGTCGTACGACCCACGCGCCAGCATCCGTTCCGTGAAGTCCTGGCGCTCCTCGATTTCCGCCACGCGCTGACGCAGCGCATCGAGTTCCGTCCGCACGGCCTCGTCGGGCACCGCCGCAGGCGGGGCCGCCCGGTGCGCGAAGATGGCCCGCGCGATTCCCTGGGCCCCCCACATCAGGATCGCCACCAGCGGAATGATGGTCCAGGCTTCCACGTCAGCCCCCCAGCCTGCCAGGTTCCCGATGGGCCGCCAGCACCCGCTCGGTGAAGTCCTGCCGCTCTTCCAGCTCGGCCATCCGGTGCCGCATCTCCTCCAGGTCCGCCAGGGCGCGGTCCAGCTGCTCGGCCTGATCGAGGTCGCCGGCGGCCGGCGACGCGCGCCGGCCGGCGATCCGCTCCGCCAGCGCCTTCCCGAGCGGCCCGCGCAGGGCGATGGCCCCGCCGATCATCAGGAAGGCCGTCATGCCCACCATCGCCTCACCCGGCCCCATGTCTACTCTCCCTGCCGCTCGAGGCGCGCGGGTTCCCGTTGCGTAGCGAGCATCCGTTCCGCGAAATCCATGCGCTCGTGCAGCTCGCCCACCTCCGCGCTCAGCCGCTGCACCGCGTGCCTGAGGTCCTCCAGCACCTCCTGGTTCGCCGGGGGCTGCGTCCATTTCCGGACGAGCCCGCGCACCAGCATCCAGAGGATGCCAAGCCCGCCGATGGACGCGACCACCACCACGACGGCGATGGCGATCTCGAGTGGCTCCGGGCCCGTGTTGAACATCCACTCGGGGAGTTCCGGCGGGGGCGGCGGCGTGGGGATCTGGACCACTTGAAGCATCGGGCGGTTACCTCGGAAGTCTCACCATGGATGTACGACGGGGCGTTTCAAAAAGTGTCACGGGCGGCCGGCCGCCGCCAGCGAGGGGTGCAGGACCGGGGCCAGATGGCGGGCCGTGTGCGAGCCGGCGACCTTCACGATCTGCTCCGGCGTCCCGGCCCCCACCACCCGGCCCCCTCCCTCCCCACCCTCCGGACCCAGGTCGATCACCCAGTCGGCGGTCTTCACCACTTCGAGATTGTGCTCGATCACGACAACCGTGTTGCCCCGGTCCACCAGCCGATGGAGCACGTCCAGCAGCAGCCGCACGTCCTCGAAGTGCAGGCCGGTCGTCGGCTCGTCGAGGATGTACAGGGTGCGCCCCGTATCCCGCTTGGCCAGTTCGGTGGCGAGCTTGACGCGCTGCGCCTCGCCGCCCGACAGCGTCGTCGCGCTCTGCCCCAGGTGGATGTACCCCAGCCCGACGTCGTTCAGCACCTCCAGCCGGCCGCGAATCCGCGGCTGACTCTCGAAAAACTCCAGCGCCTCGGCCACCGTCATGTCGAGCACGTCGGCGATCGATCGCCCCTTGTAGCGGACGTCGAGCGTTTCCCGATTGTAGCGCCGCCCCTTGCAGACCTCGCACGGAACGTAGACGTCGGGCAGGAAGTGCATCTCGATCTTCACCAGGCCGTCGCCCTGGCACGACTCGCACCGCCCGCCCTTCACGTTGAACGAGAAGCGCCCGGGCCCGTAGCCACGGATCTTCGACTCCGCCAGCTGCGCGAACAGATCGCGGATGGGCGTGAAGAGGCCTGTATACGTGGCGGGATTCGACCGCGGCGTCCGGCCGATCGGGCTCTGGTCGATGTCGAGCACCTTGTCCAGGTACTCGAGGCCTTCCACCCGGTCGTGCGCGCCCGGCACCGTCTTGGCCCGGTAGAAGTGGCGGGCCAGCGCCACGTACAGGACGTCGGTGACGAGCGTGGACTTCCCCGATCCCGAGACGCCGGTCACCGCCACGAAGGCCCCAAGCGGGAACGCGACGTCGAGCGACCGCAGGTTGTGCTGGCGGGCCCC
>DAINBS010000347.1:0-3152 GCA_036732805.1 Gemmatimonadales bacterium
CCGTGGGGGAGGCGCCGCGCAGCCGCGCGGAGAGGTCGCGCACGCGGGACGCCACCGTGGCGGCCAGCATGCCACGCGTGGCCCACCCCACCACGAGCAGGAGGGCGTAGGCGAGGGCCACGAGGGCGAGGGCCGTACGCAGGGCGCGGTCGGCCACCCAGCCGGCCCGCACCGCCACCGCGAGGTAGCCCTCGGGCGCGCCGGCCGCGTCACGCAGGACGCCCGTGATCACGAGGTGCAGCTCGCCGTTCAGGATGCCGGTCCGCAGCGCGCCCGCCGCCGGCGGGCGCGCGATGAGACGGCGCGCCCAGGCTTCCGCCTGTTCCTCCATCGTGGGCTCGGCGGCAATGCTCAGGCATCCGGTGCCGCACGAGCTGCCCCAGATGGCCGTCGGCCCCACGTCCGGCTCGAGCGCGCGGAACAGCGACAGGGTCCGGCCAAACGAGACGCTGTCCGGCCGCCGCGCGTGGCCGGTGCTCAGCTCGGCCGCGAGCTCCACCACGGCGGGCAGGTGCCGCTGCCGGATCTCCTGCAGCCCGGTCTGGAGCACCGCGAGCGTCGCCACGAGCGCCATCAGGGCGAACCCGACGCCCATCATCGCGACCGCCCGGCTCGTGATGCGCGCGGCGAGCCCGAACCGCCGGCCCGCCGGCGTGTACAGCGCGGTGAGCGAGGCGGCCACCGGGACGAGCACGATGAGGGCGAGCAGCAGCCACACCCGCGTCGGTACGCCGAACAGGAGGTCGAGCATCAGTTCGCGGGCTCCGCGGCGAGCCGCAGGTCGAGGAAGCGCGAGAGCTGGGGGTCCCGGCCCCACCCGGCGAGCCGCAGGGAATACGCGGTGGCCGTCCTGGTGAACCACAGGAAGACCACGGGCGCCTCGTCGAACACGAGCTGATCGGCCTGACGCAGCAGCTCGGCCCTGCGCGGCGGGCCGATCTCCCGCCGCGTGGCATCGATCAGGCGGTCCACGGCGGGGTTCGCGTAGGCCCCCTCGTTGCCGGCGGATCCCGCGACGGCGGAGTGATAGAGCGGGTACAGGAACGCGTCGGCGTCGGGATAGTCACCCACCCACACGGTGAGCGTGAGGTCCGCGAGACCGGCGGCGAGCGACGTGTCGATGCCCTGGGTGTTGACGGTCAGCGCGACGTCGAACCCGACGGCTTCGAGGTAGTCGCGCAGCAGCGGCCCGATCTGCGCGGGAAAGTCGGACAGCCCCGGCGCCGGCACCCACAGCCGCAGCGGGCGCTCGAACGGATAGCCCGCTTCGCGCAGGAGGCGGCGGGCCAGCGTCGGGTCGAACGCGTACGGTTCGCGCTGCGGGTCGGCGCCCGGCAGCGACGGCGGGATCGAGCCCACCGCCCGCACGACGCTGGCGGCGGCCGTGCCTTCCGCGAGCCGCGCCGCGTTGATCGAGTGGTTCAGCGCGCGGCGGATCCGGACGTCGTGGAACAACGAGTCGCGCATGTTGATCACGAGGCGCGTCGTGGTCACCGCCTCCGACTCGACGAACCCGATGTCGGCGCGGGTGCTCCACTCGACGCGCGTGGCGGTGGGCAGCTCCGCCGCGACGTCCACGCCGCCGGCCTCGAAGACCTCGGCCGTGAGCGCGTTCGGCACGTGCCGGTAGATCAGCGAGTCGAGACGCGGTCTGCCGTTCCAGTAGGACTCGTTGGCCGCGAAGCGGATGGCCGTCGAGTCGAGCGACACGAAGCGCCACGGACCCGTGCCGATGGGGTGATCCGGACGGCTTCCCGCCCCGCCGATCACGGCCTGTGCGTGCGACAGGAGGGTGGGGAAGAACGCGAGCGGTTCGTCGAGCCTGACCAGGAGCGTGGAGTCGTTTTCGATCACGAGCCCGCTCACCTCGGCGGCCTCGCCCCTCGAGTAGGCCTCCACCCCCTCGATCCCATCGAGCATCCACGGGTGGGACAGCTCGCCGACCGGCTCGCGGAGCAGATCCGACCACGCGCGGACGACGTCGCGCGCCGTGAACGGGGTACCGTCGTGGAACGTGACACCGGCTCGCAGCCGCAGCCGGTAGGTCCGCGCGTCGGCGGTCTCTTCCCAGGTGCGGGCCAGCGCCGGCACCAGCGTCCCGTCTTCCTCGGTGCGGGTGAGGCCCTCGAACACGTACTGGCCGGCCTGCGCCGGGTAGTAGCTCCATGACAGGCTGGGCGCGATCGCGGGCACGCGTCCCGGCGATGCGACGCGCACCACGGGCGCGTCGCCCGGCGGGCGCGGGAAGTCGCCGCCGCCGCATGCGCCGACCGCGGCCAGCACGACCAGGCACGCGGTTCTCAGGAGCGGCTCAGCGCTCGCGGCGACCCGCAAGCTCCTCGAGTGCGCGACGGACGTAGACACGAGTCATCTCCTTGCGCCACGCCAGCGGGAAATCGGTGTTGTCCATCGGCTTCGAGGGACGGAACGCCGCCGCCGCGGCCGCCTCGATGGCGTCCGCTTCGAGCCGCGAGCCCCGCACCGCGGCGGCGGCCTCCGGCACGGCCTGCGGGTAGCTCGCGACGCCACCCAGCACGATCCGGGCGTCGGCCACGGCGCCACCGTCCCACCGCACCCAGACCGCGACGCCAAGCACCGGAAAGTCGAACGAGCCGCGCCGGCGCAGCTTGTGGTAGGTGGCGTCCCACCCGTCGAGGGCGGGGAGCCGCACCTCGGCCAGGACCTCGTCGGGCTGCTTGGCGAGATAGGCGATGCCGTCGTTCTGATAGAATGCGCCGGCCGGGACCACATGCTCGCCGTCCGGTCCCACGAGCAGAAACGCGGCGTTGAGCGCCACCATCACCGGCGCCAAATCGGACGACTGCACGGCCCAGCAGCGCGGGCTCGACGGCGCCACCCAGCAGATCGCGCCGTCCTTCTTCATGCAGAAGTCGATCGCCTTGCGCCACTCGTGCGACTGGTTGTAGTACGTGCAGCGCGTGTCGAGACACAGGTTGCCGCCCAGCGTGCCCATGTTGCGGAGCAGGGGCGTGCTGATCAACTCGGCGGCCCTGGCGACGACGGGATAGCGCTTTCGGACCTTGCGATGGCGGACGACCTCCGTGAGGGTCATCCCCGCACCCAAGGCGACGGATCGATCCCTCGACCCCTCGATCCCTCGATCCCTCGCCTTTCTCAGCGCCCGCACGCCC
>DAINBS010000348.1:0-3133 GCA_036732805.1 Gemmatimonadales bacterium
GATGCGCCCCTTCATGGTCCCCGGGAAGCCGCCGCCCTTCACCTCGGCCCAGGTGGCACCCCCATCGGTGGTCTTCCAGAGGGCGCTCCCCGGCCCGCCGCTCCGCAGAAAGTACGGGCCGCGCACCCGCTCCCAGCTTGCGGCGAACAGGATGTCCGGCTTCGTGGGGTGCATGGCAACGTCCACGAAGCCCGCCCGGTCGCTGATGAACTTGACGATCCGCCAGGTCTTGCCGCCGTCCGTCGTCTTGTAGAGCCCGCGCTCGGGGTTGGCGTTCCAGATGTGGCCGAGGGCCGCGACGTACACGATGTCGGGGTTGGTCGGATGCACCACGATACGCCCGATGACCTGGGTTCCCTCGAGCCCCATGAGGGTCCAGGTGAGTCCGCCGTCGGTGGACTTGTAGATGCCGCCGCCGGGCGAGATCGAGTTGCGCGAGTCCTCCTCGCCCGTCCCGGCCCAGACGATCATCGTGTCGCTGGGCGCGATGGCGAGGTCGCCCATCGAGACCACCCGCTCGTGGTCGAACACGGGCCGGAAGGTGACCCCGGCGTTCGTGGTCTTCCAGATGCCGCCCGCCGCCGCCGCCACGAAGAACGTCCGGGATGGGCTCGGGATGCCCTCGATGTCGGTGATGCGGCCGCTCATGTTGGCGGGACCGATCGCCCGCCAGCGCAGGGCCGCGAGCATGGTCGAATCCAGAAGTGGCGACTCCTGGGCGGACAGCGCCGGCGCCAAAAGCAGCAGGAGCAGCGCCGGAACGATCGAACGGACGCCGTGAAACATCACGACCTCGCCGGACTGTGGGGTGGGACGGCAGACTGCGGTGTGCAAGGCGAATTACGTATGAGCGGGCACTGTCGTTGGCGGTCGTCCGTGTCGCGAGAGTCCGAGACGCCAAACCCGAAACCAGCACTCGCAATTTGATCCCTGTGCCAATCCGATTCACCTGCCTCGTTTCGTGACAGCCAGACACCTCGCGATGCGTACGTAACATCAAGCACCATATTGACTTAGCGGCACTTTGCGCGCCGGAGCGCATCCTGCGTCCCCGTGAGGCACCAACTGCACTGCCTTTCGGACCCGAATCCCGAGTGAGAGCTACCGCACATCCCCACTTGCGGAGTCTGTCAGATTATGGGCCTCTCAATGACAGCACCCTCGATCAGTGCGGCTGCGGCCGTCGCGCCCGATGCGGACCGTTCGCCCTTCGCCGGTCGGGCCGTGGGGTTCGGCGCCGTGGTTCTCTGGCTCGCTATCGCCACGGTGCTGGTGAGCCGCGGGCTGGGCTACTACGCCCTGCCCCTCCAGGAACGGGCGTACGCCGTGGACCACGAGGCCCTCAAGCCCTCGGGCGACATCGGCCTCGGCTACGGGTTCATCGGTACGGCCATGATGATCGTGGGGGTCGCGGGGTACTCGGTGCGGCGGCGGGCCCGCTGGCTCCAGCGGGTGGGCAAGCTCCGGGTCTGGCTTGGCGTACACATCTTCCTCTGCACGATGGGGCCGTTCCTCATCCTGCTCCACACGAGCCTCAAGTTCGGCGGCCTCGTGTCCATCGCATTCTGGAGCATGACGGCGGTGGTCGCGAGCGGCGTCTTCGGCCGCTACGTCTACGTCCGCATCCCGAAGACGCTGAACGGACAGTTCCTGTCGCTCCGCGCCATCGAAGAGCGGCGCACGGCAATGCTCAAGCTGATCGGCGAGCGTTCCGGCCTCTCCGAGGCCGATGTGCAGCGGATCCTCGCGGCGGCAAAACGTCCCGCCCCACGCGGCTTTGCCGCGGCGCTCTCGCAGTCGCTGTGGTACGATCTCACGGAGTCGCGCCACAGCCGCGTCATCCAGCGTCTCCTCGCCGCGAAGGGCGTCCCGCCCAAGGCCCGGGCAGCGGCCGCGCGGCTGTTCACCGACGAGGTGCAGCTCGAGCACCAGGTGGCCGTGCTCACTCCGTTCCAGCAGCTGTTCAAGTACTGGCACCTGTTCCACATGCCGCTCGCCATCGTGATGCTGGTCGTCGTGCTGGTGCACGTTTCGGTGGCGGTGCTGCTGGGCTATACGTGGATCTTCTGAACCCGCGTCGCCTGGCTTTCGGGCTCCTCGGCGTCCTCGGGCTGCTCGCGTTCGCGACGCCGGCCCGGGCCCAGCTGCTGTCGCCCGGCAAGCTCATCGCGGCGCACACGGACCTCGAAGGCGTGCGCAACTGCACCAAGTGCCACCAGCTCGGTGAGCGCGGCGTCGCGAACGCCAAGTGTCTCGACTGTCACAAGACGCTCGCCGGTCGCATCGCGGAACGGCGGGGCTTCCACGCGACCGCGACCGTGACGGGAAAGAACTGCGGCGAGTGTCACAAGGACCACTTCGGCGCGGACTTCACCGCCGTCCGGCTGGATACCGCCGGGTTCGACCACGCGGCGGTGGGCTTCACGCTTGCCGGCGGTCACGCGACCACCGCCTGCCGGGAGTGCCACCAGCCGGACTACGTCACCGACCCCGCGGTGCGGCGGGAGGTCGGGACGGGCCGTCTCGCGTCCACGTTCCTTGGGCTCGGAACGACGTGCGTCACCTGCCATCGCGCCGACGACCCCCACGAGAACCAGTTCGGCACGCGCGGCTGCGAGGAGTGCCACTCGGAGGGGGACTGGAAGCGGCCCGACCGGTTCGATCACGCGAAGACCAAGTATCCGCTCCGCGGCCGCCACCGGGACGTCCAGTGCCGCGAGTGCCACGCCCCGATCCCCGGGCGGCAGGGTCACCTCCAGCTCACCGGCCTCACGTTCAGCACGTGCGCCGCCTGTCACGCGACCGACGACCCGCACGCGGGCCAGTTCCAGGGACGCGCCTGCGACGACTGCCACTCGGAGCTGGGCTGGACGAACCTGGCCGGCTTCGATCACTCCGTCACGCGTTACCCGCTCACCGGACGGCACCGCGACGTGGCCTGCGAGCGCTGCCACACGCCCGTCCCCGGCCGGCGCAACACGATGCGGCTGCGCGGACTCGAGTTCGCGGCCTGCACCAGCTGCCACCGGAACGACGATCCTCACGAGGGCCGTCTGGGCACGTCGTGCAAGGACTGCCACACGACGGACGGATGGCAGTCGGTGGGCGGAACGGCGTTCGAACGGCAGTTCGA
>DAINBS010000349.1:0-3128 GCA_036732805.1 Gemmatimonadales bacterium
GTGAGCTCCAGGGCGACGCCGCGCTGGTCCCGGCCATCGGCGCGCGCAAGGCGCCCGAGTCCCCCGTTGCCGGGAAAGCCAACGTGCTCGTGTTCCCCGACCTTGACAGCGGGAACATTGCGTACAAACTGGTGCAGCGCCTGGCGGATGCCGTCGCCGTCGGGCCCATCGTGCAGGGCCTGGCCCGGCCGGTGTGTGACCTGTCCCGCGGGGCGTCCGCGAGCGACATTGTGGACGTTGCGGCGGTGGCGGTCCTGCAGTCGGCGGTGGTTTGAGGGAGCGGGCCGCGGGCGGGCGCTTCCGGATCCGCCCCCCGCGGTCCAGGTCGGTCCGCGGTCAGTCCGTGTCTTTCCGTTTGGAGGGGTGATGGGGTTCACGGTACGCAAAGAGCCCACCGGCGTGGTGGTCATCGGGGTGGACGGCCAGCTCATCGTGTCCAACCGGCACGAGCTCAAGGAGCGCGTGATCGAGGCGGTGGACTTCGGTTCCCGCAAGATCCTCGTGGACTTCACCGCGACCGGCTACATCGATTCGTCGGGCCTGGGCGCGCTGGTTTCCCTCGCCAAGAAGCTGCGTGAGGCCGGAGGCGAGCTGCGGCTGGCCGGACTCAACGAGGACCTGCGCACGCTGTTCGAGCTCACCAAGCTCGACACGCTGTTCAACATCACCGCCTCGGCCGACGAAGCGCTCAAGGGCTTCTAGGCCGTGACGGTGCCCCTGCGGCTTTCCGTCCGGCGGAGCGACGTGCCGTTGCCGGAGTCGGCCCTCACGGGGGTTCGGATCTCCGTGCGCCTGCCGAGCCGTCTCGAAGTCCTCGAGGAGGCCGTGGACGTCGTGGCGCGGCACTGCCTGGCCGAGGGGCTCTCCGCGCGTCAGGCGCGGTTCCATCTGCGCGTGGCGCTGTGTGAGGCCCTGGCCAACGCCATCCTGTACGGCAACGCGGAAGACCCCACCAAGGCCGTGGACGTGCACGTCACCGTCACCGACGCCGCGTTCACGGTCGAGGTCGTGGACGAGGGGTGCGGCTTCGATCCGACCTGCCTCGTGACGCCGGTGCTGCCGGACGACATCGAGGCGGCGGGCGGGCGCGGTCTCTTCCTGATCCGCCAACTGGTGGACGACGTCTCCTTCAACGATCGGGGCAACGCGATCTGCATGGTCCTGCGCCGCGCCTAGAGCGGCTGGACGCGATCCTGCTCGCCCTGGGCAACCTGGTGGGTCACCGGCTGCGCCTCTGGAGCGCCGGCCACGCCGGCCTGCGCGCCGTCGCGGGCACGGGTCCCGACGACCGTCCGCCACCCGAGCCCGCCGTTGGCGAGACCGCCTTCCGGTGGGGCACGTCCTGGTTCGCCGCCCTTCCCGCGCTCGAGGGCTACTGGGTGGAACTCGACCATGGCGGCGCCGCCGACGTCGAGCGCGCGGTGCCCCTGCTCGCGAGCCTCCTGGGCACCGAGCGCGATTCCCTGGCTCTGGTCCAGCAGCTCCACGACCGCCTCGAGGAAATCGAGCTGCTGTACACGATCACGGAGACCCTTGGGCGCACGCTGGGGCTCTCCGCGTCCGCGCGCACCATCGTTCGCGAGGTGGCCACGGTGGTGGGGGCGCGGCGGGCATCCATCCTCGTCTACGACGACGAACAGCGGATGCTCCGTCCGGTGGGTGGATGGGGTGTCGAGCCCGCCGACCTGAGCCCGGTGGCGGTGGACGATCCGTGCGCGGTGGCGGCGCGCGTGTTCCGCGAGCGCACCATCGTCGAGCACGATCCCCGCTCCGGCCACCCGCCGCCGCCGTGCGACGCCGGCCGGCACTACCGCGGCGCGGCCTTCGTGTCGGTGCCCATCCTCTACCCGCAGCCGGGGTCCGAGCCGCGCGCCATCGGCGTCCTGAGCGTCACCGACCGCATGGGCGCCGACGCGTTCACGAGTGGTGACCGGCGGCTGCTGGCGGCCGTGGCGAGCCAGGTGGCCGCATCCATCGAGAACCAGCGCCTCATCGAGTCCGACCGCGAGCAGCAGCGCCTGCGGCGGGAGATGGAGCTGGCCCGCGACCTTCAGGCGCGCCTCCTCAAGCCACGCTACCAGGGCGCGGCCGACGTGGCGGCACACTGCGAGCAGGTCGAGGGCGTGGGCGGCGACTTCTACAACTTCATCCGGCTCCCCGAGCACCGGCTGGGCGTGATGCTCGGCGACGTGTCGTCACATGGGTACGTCGCCGCGCTGATCATGGCGCTCGTGCTCTCGGCGTCGGCCATCCACGCAGAAGAGGCGGACTCTCCGGAGGACGTGCTGCGCCTGCTCGCGGACTCCGTCGGCGGGGACCTCGAGGAAACCGAAATGTCGCTCTCGCTGTTCTACGCGGTGAGCGACCGCGAACACCGCCGGTTGCGCTTCGCCAACGCCGGCCACCCGCACGCGTTCGTGCTCCGCGCCGATGGCTCCGCCGAGCGGCTCACCGCCACGGCCCCGCCGCTCGGTCTCGGCGCGGACGAGGCGTTCGTGGGGAGCGAGGCCCACTGGGTGCGCGGGGAGGACTCGCTCGTGCTGTGCAGCGACGGCGTCGTGGACGCGCGCAACGCTGAGGGCGAACGGTTCGGCGAGGAGCGCGTGCTGGGCTGCGTGCGGGGCGCGCGCAGGGGGGGAGCGCGGGCTGCCGTGGACGCGGTATTCGCGGCGCTCGTCGCATACCCGGGCGCGCCGGACGACCGCTCCGTGCTCGTGCTCAACGCCTGAGCGCGCCACCGGCAACGGCTGGCTCCATGGCGCGGCCCCTCGGGCAGCATTTCCTTACCGATCCCGCGATCCTCGACCGGATCGTGGCCGCCCTCGACCCCACGCCGGCCGACGTCGTGCTGGAAGTCGGCCCGGGGGAGGGAACCCTCACGCGCCGGCTGGCGCCGCGGGTGGGGCGGGTGATCGCGATCGAGAAGGACCGGCGGCTGGCGGAGTTGCTGCGCGGAGCCGCGCCGCCGCTGCCGCCGAACGTCGAGGTGATCGAGGGGGACGCGCTGGAGGTCGACTGGGGAGGGGTGGCAGGTGCGTCAGGAACCGGAAGCTCCACCAACGACCTACAGCCGACGGCTAACGGCCAACGGCCAACGGCTAACGGCCAACGGCTAACGGCTAACGGCC
>DAINBS010000350.1:0-3128 GCA_036732805.1 Gemmatimonadales bacterium
GGGTTGGGGGCTGACCCGACATGGGAACGGTGAACTCCTTCGCTCCGGTGCCGGGGGGTATAGTTCACGGTGGGCCATCCGCCGGGGCGGCTGGCGGGACGGACGTTTTGGGAGGTACGGCGCGGGTGGCAATCCAGGGCAGCCTCGACGAGGCCTCACTTCCCGACGTGGTCCAGCTGCTGGCGCTGGGCCGCAAGACGGGCTGCCTCACGCTCACCGAGGGGACCCTCAACGGTGAGATCTATCTGGATGCCGGGCGGGTGTGCTACGCCTTCGTGGCGAGCCGGCGGGACCGCGTCGGCGACATGCTGGTCCGCACGGGCCGCATCACCCAGCAGCAGCTGAGCGACGCCATCGCGACGCACCAGCGGGTCAACAAGCGGGTCTCGGACATCCTCCTCGAATCCGGCCAGGTCCAGCACGGTGAGCTGCTGCGGTTCATGGGGCGGCAGGTGGAGGAAGCCGTCTACTTCATGTTCACGTGGCGGACGGGCTCGTTCACGTTCCAGAGCAGCATCCGCCCGAAGCATCAGACGCTGCTGGTCTCGGTCGACCCCGAGGGGCTGCTGCTCGAGGGAGCCCGGCGGGTGGATGAGTGGAGCGTCATCCAGAAGAAGATCTCGTCGTTCGACCTCGTGTACCGGCTCGACCGCGAGCATCTCAACGCCACGGACGTGACGCTCGACGACGACCAGAAGCACCTCCTCCCGCTGATCGACGGCTCCCGGGACGTGACCGGCATCATCGAGCTGTCGGGCATGTCGGAGTTCGACGTCGGCAAGGCCCTGTTCGGGCTGATCGCCGCGGGGTTCGCCCAGGTGGTGGAGCGACGGACCATCACGCGGCATCTCGACTACCGGGAGCTGCTGGCGTACGTGGTGCGCGAGGCCGAGTTCGCGGATCCGGAGCAGCGGCGGGCAGCGGCGCGGCACATCGCCGACTGCGTGAGCTGCACCGAGCGGCTGAAGACGATTCACGTGCGGCGCAGCAGCACCATGATGACGCCCCCTGCCGCGTCGGCCGCTCCTGCCGCCCCTGCGCCTCCTGCTGCACCGGCCCCTCCCACTCCTGTCACGCCTTCCAAGTTCCAGGCGAAGGCGGACCGCCGGCACGAGGAGCGCCGCTCCGGCGAAGAGCGCCGTTCCGGCGAGCGCCGCCACAGCGAGCGCCGTCGCGTGCGGTCGGCCGAGTGGGAGCGGCCGGGGGTGGACCGGCGCGGCGGCGGTGACCGGCGCGGCGGGGATCGGCGAGTGGTGGACCGGCGGCTCGGGGCTGGCGCCCCCGCAATCGCGCTGGTGCGCGATCCGGCGGCGACCCGGCGCACGACCGGGCCGCGCGGCGTCCACGCGCCCGATGCCACGCGTTCAGCCCGTCCCCGCCGGCGGCTGGATCGTAGCGCACGCCCGGCAGCATCTGAGGAGCGGGCGCCGGATGCGGTCCCTGCCGCTCCTGCGGCGCCTGCCGCACCTGCCGCTTCTGCCGCACCTGCCGCTCCTGCGGCGCCTGCCGCGCCTGCCGCTCCTGCTCCCGAGCCGCCGGCGCCCACGGCGGGTGACCTGATCACCGACGGCACCAGGCGCCCGGTGCCCGGCGCGGTCACGCGCAATCCTCGTCCCGGGGAGCAACGCCCCGGCAAGCGGTCGAAGGACCTCCAGTGGCTGCTGAGCCCGGGCGAGGCGGACGACTTGCTGCGCACCTCGTGGACTGCACTGCCGCAACTCCCGAAGCCCGGAACGCAGCCGGCAGCTGAACCGCCCGCGGCGGCGGCGCCGGCAGCTGCCCCCGCGGCACAGGTGAGCGCGCCGCCCGTGACGACGCCCGCGGAGCCGCAGGTGGCGACCGCCGCTCCCGTCCCGGCGCCAGTCGAGCGTCCGGCTCCCCAGGTGAAGCCGGCCGTCGCGGTCCCCGCGCGCGCCGGGTCTTCTCCGCGGCTGCGCGTCATCGCGGCCGTGGCGGTGATTCTGGCGGCGGTGGGTTTGGGCTGGGTCACGGCCCCGCTGCTCCAGTCCGGCCGTGGCGTGGAACCCGCCGCGGTGACGCCGCCCGCTCAGGCGGCGCCCGCGGAACCCACGGCACCGCCGCGCGAGGAGGTCGCCGCCGCCGTGCCCGTCTCTCCGCCGGTGCGGCAGGACGCGGCACCGGACCAGCGTGCCGCCACGCCGGAGGTGCGCGCGCCCGCGACACGGCCGGCCCCGCCGCCGGAGCGCCGGCCCGCCACCGTGGCTCCGGCACCCGTTCCCGCGGCCCCCGCGGTCGGCAGCGTCCGCGGCGTCGTGCGCGATGCCGCGACGGGGGCACCGCTCGCGGGCGTGCGCATCGCGGTGGCCGGCACGTCGCTCTCGGCTCTGACCGATGCCGCCGGCGTGTTCGTGATCACGGACGTGCCGCCCGGCGGCGTTTCGCTCGCGGCCTCGGCCGCCGACCGCCCCGCCGCGAGCCGCGACGTGGTGGTCCAGGCCGGGGCCACGGCGCAGGCGGAATTCTCGCTGGAGCCGGCACCCCCGCCCGCCGCGCCTCCCGCCGCTCCCGTGGTTGCCGTCGCTCCCGTCGAGGCCGACGAAGAGCTGGCCGCCGGCGGCTGGGTCTCGTCGGACCTCGCGAGCGCCGCGGGCACGCTCGGGATCCCGCTCGCCGTGATCCCGGGGCTCTACGTGGAGAGCGTGTCGGTTCCCGAGAGCGGGGGCCGGCCGCGCGTGCGCGTGGCGCAGCTCACCGCGTCGGGCCTGCGCATCGTGCTCACGGAAACGCGCGCGGGCGCCCCGGTGCCCGGCACGCCCCGGGTCACGGCGCTCCGGATCATCCCGGCGAGCCAGACCTATCCGCTCACCACGGGCACCGCGAGCTTCGGCAACCTGCTGGTCACCGCCAAGGCCGCCATGCCGGGCGACGCGCTGCGGGCCCTGCTGGCGACGCTGGTGGTGGCCGGAAGCGACTAGTCCCCTCCCCCGCGCGACGCTTCCGAGCTGGCCTTCACCGACTGCTCGACCAGCCAGTGCTGGAGCCACGTGCGGATCCGCTCGAGCCGGTCCACGAGCAGCCAGGGCTCCCCGGTGCGCGACAGGCCATGTGACGAGCGCGGGTAGCGCACCATCTCCACCGGCACCTGCCGCTTCTTCAGCGCCATGAAC
>DAINBS010000351.1:0-3105 GCA_036732805.1 Gemmatimonadales bacterium
GGTGACCGCGGGGATCTCCCGGGGAAGATCCATGGTGAGCTGGGCGATCCGCGCGTTCACGCCCTCCGCATACGCTTGGAGCACCCGGCCCAGCTCCGACGTCGAGTCGAGGGCGGCGCGCTCGTGTTCGGCGGCCCAGGCCAGGCCGAGCCGCCGCTGCTCCCGGTCGAGGCCCAAGGCGCCCGCGCCAAACCACTCCGTGAGGCGGCCCGCGGTGGCCCGGGTCTGCAGCTCCATCTGGAACAGCCGGTGATAGGCATGCGCGTAGCCCAGGGCCCGCGCGGCATCCTCCACGGAGCGGGCAAAGATGTGCGGCACGCCACGCGCATCGAACACCACCTCGACGCTGTCGCTGGCGCCGGGCAGGACGAGCGTCCCATCCGGAAACTCCGCCTGGGCGGCGACCGCCCAGATGCCGTGGACCGGGTCGAGGAGCGGGCCGAGCGCCGGCACGAGTCCCACGCGCCGGTAGCCCACGTACAGCAGGCCCGCGAGCAGCAGGGCGGGAACCGCGAGGCGCAGCACGGCGCCGAGCCGCGGGCGGCGGTTCCGCGTCACGAGCCGCGGGCGAGCGCGGCGACGCGCACGCCTCCGCTGTCGCCGGGTTGGGTCCAGGCCACGACGGCCTCGTCCCCGACGACCACGAGCCGGGGGAATCCGGCCGCGCGGGAGGCAGGGGTGTGAGCCACGGTCGTGCCGGGCGTCCGGCCGCCCGCCTGGTCCACCAGGCGCACGCGCACCTCGCCCGCCTCGCCGGTTTCCTCGATCCAGGAGACGAGGGCCTGCCCACCCCACCAGGCGACGTCCACCCGGCCGGCGGGACGCCCGTCGTCCACCTGGAAGCGCGGGCCCCAGGAGCGGCCCCCGTCGGTCGAGAAGGCCGCGTAGACGTGCGGGATCTCGTTGGCCCCGGTGAACCACGCCACGGCCACCGTGTCGCCGCGCGCGTCGAGCTGGGGCCCGTTCACCGGACAGCCGGGATAGTGCCACCCGTCGTCGGAGACCATGCGGGGCTCGGTCCACCGGCCGCCCTCGAACCGGCGTGAGGCGATGTCGCGGATCTCGCCGTCGGACCGGTCGCGGTACACGGCCACGAGGCCCGAGGCCGTGCGGGCCACCGCTGTCTGGCAGCAGTCGCACACCTTGGGGTCCACCTCCAGCTCCGGGCCGGCGGTGCCGGCGGGGGCGACGGTCGCGAATCGCAGGGTCATGGGATTGTCCGTGGCGGTGTTGCGGCCATCGAGCCAGAGGGCCGCCCAACCGTCCATCCACGGTACCAACGCGGCGAACCCGTGCTCGGTTTCGGAGCGGTCGGCATGCGGCACGAACGGCGTTCCCCAGGACCGGCCCTCATCGGGCGACACCGCCAGGTAGACGTGATAGGCATAGGTCCCGTGGCCGGCCCGGCGCAGCCAGTGCGCGAGCCAGACGCCGTCGTCGCCCGGCTGGACCGAGGGCACGTCGGCCCAGTTCACGAACAGCGAGTCGCTCACCACCACCGGATCGTTGGCGCTCCAGGCGCCGTCGCGCCGCACCGCGGTCCGGAACGCGAACCGGCCATTGCCTGCCGGCTCGAGCCAGCTCAGCACCGCTCCACCCGCCGCCGCGGCCAGCGACGGGGCCAGGCTCCCCGCGGGTGCCGAGAACTCCACCGGCCCCACCACGATTCCGGCCGGCGGCTCCGTCGCACAGCCGGCGAGCATGGCCGTCAGCCCAATGGCGACCCACGGTCGCGATGCGTTCACGTCCCCATCCCGTTCATCCCGTCGATCCCGCTCATCCCGCTTATCCCGCCGTTGCCGTTCATCCCGCTCATCCCGCCGGACTCGCAAAGCTCCGCCCCACCGCCCCGGCCCGTCAAGCCGCGCTATTTTCCCGCGAACCCCGAAGCGGGAGCCTGGGTATGGAGTGGCTGGTCGCGCTGATCACGCTGACGGTGCTGGAGATCGTCCTCGGGATCGACAACATCATCTTCATCTCGATTCTGGCGGGCAAGCTGCCCCGCCCGCAGCAGGCCCGGGCCCGCTCCGTGGGACTGCTCGTGGCGATGGTCACCCGCGTGCTGCTGCTGTTCTCGCTCGCCTGGATGATCCGCCTCACGGCCCCGCTGTTCACCCTGCTGGGACACGATTTCTCCGGTCGTGATCTCATCCTGATCGCCGGGGGCCTGTTCCTGCTGGCCAAGGCGACGTTCGAAATCCACGACAAGCTCGAGGGCAAGGAGGAGCAACACGGCGGTAAGGGGCGGGCCACGTTCGGCGGCGTGATCGTGCAGATCGGGCTGCTCGACATCGTGTTCTCGCTCGACTCCGTCATCACGGCCGTCGGCATGGCCCGCGAGTTGTGGGTGATGGTCACCGCCGTCGTCGCGGCCGTGGGGGTGATGCTAGTGGCGGCGGGCCCGATCAGCGAATTCGTGAGCCGCCACCCCACCGTGAAGATGCTGGCGCTGAGCTTCCTGCTCCTCATCGGCTTCTCCCTCGTGGCCGACGGCCTGGGGCAGCATATCTCCAAGGGCTACATCTACTTCGCCATGGGCTTCTCGGTGTTGGTGGAGATGCTGAACCTGCGGATGCGGCGCGGCGGGACGCCGGTGGAGCTGCACGGGGTGCCGGAGGTGCCGGAGACGGCGGGATAGCGGGATCAGCGGGATCAGCGGGACGGAATGGTCCCGGTCCATCCCGCCGCTCGTCGTAAGACTCCTTCATGAACGTCTTAGTCCGGGCGCACGTATGAAGGTTATGTTTATTCCGCTGTTTCCGATCATGGGAGCCGTTGCACTTTCAGCGCCGGAGGATGACCTATGGCAAAAGGCGCAACAGCCCCGCAGGCCACGCCCGTCCGTCCGATCCCCGAGGGAGACGTGCCCAAAGACACGCTGACCATCACGGACAATCGCACCGGGAAGACCTACGAGGTGCCAATCACGCAGGACACGATCAACGCCATCGACCTGCGACAGATCAAGGTGAAGCCCGACGATTTCGGGATGATGTCCTACGATCCCGGCTTCACGAACACCGCCCACTGCAAGAGCTCGATTACGTTCATCGACGGCGACAAGGGCATCCTGCGCTATCGCGGCTACCCCATCGAGCAGCTGGC
>DAINBS010000352.1:0-3094 GCA_036732805.1 Gemmatimonadales bacterium
CGGATGGAGATCGTGCGCGGGCTCCGGCTTGGCGAGTTCGACGTGCTCGTGGGCATCAACCTGCTGCGAGAGGGCCTGGACCTGCCCGAGGTGGCCCTGGTGGCCATCCTCGACGCCGACCAGGAGGGGTTCCTGAGGTCCGACCGGTCCCTGATCCAGACCGTGGGACGGGCCGCGCGCCATGAGCGCGGCCGGGCGATTCTGTACGCCGATCGCGTCACTGGATCCATGGAGCGGGCGCTGGCGGAGATGGTGCGGCGCCGGGCGACGCAGGAGGCGCACAACGCCGAGTATGGGGTTCACCCCACATCCATCCGGAAGTCGGTCGAGCAGGTGCGCTTCGTGACGCGGGTGGCGGACGCGCGCACGGAGAAGGCGGCTGCGGCGACTCCCCTGGTGCCGGCCCCGCCGTTGGACCGGGAGCAGATGATCGCGGTGCTCGAGCAGCAGATGCGCGAGGCGGCGGCCGAGCTGGACTTCGAGCTGGCCGCCCAGCTTCGCGACCAGATCTTCGAGCTGCGCGTGGCGGGCGATCCGGTGCGGCGGGCACCGCCGGGACATGGCGACCGTGGCCGCCCGGCCCGGGCTCGCGGTGGGCGGCGGCGTGCCTGACCGGGACGTGACGCTCGAGGAGCTCGAACGGGAGGCCGCTGCCGTGTGGGCCACCCTGGGGCGCCACGCGGTGATCTGGCTGAGCGGAGAGCTAGGCGCGGGGAAGACGGCGTTCGTGCAGGCGGTGACGCGGGCGGCAAGGGCCCAACCCGCCCGCAGCCCCACGTATGCCCTGGTGCACGAGTACGCGTCGCCGGAAGGCCCGGTCATTCACGTCGACTGCTACCGCCTTCGCACGCCGGATGAAGCGCTCGATCTGGATCTCGGTGCGCTGCAGCGCCGGGCGCGGCTGCTGCTCATCGAGTGGCCGGAACGGGCGGGGCGGTACGCACCGGAGCCCGACCTGCACCTGCGGTTGCACCACGTGCCGGATCCCGAGCGCCGCCACCTGGAGCGGGTCGCGTGACGCTCACCGTGGCACTCGACACGGCGACCGAGGTCGCCGCGATCGCGGTGGGGCGCGACGGCCAGGTGGTGGTGGAGGTGTCGCTGCCGGGACGCCGCCACGCAGCGGCGCTTCTGCCGGGCGTGATAGGGGCGCTCCAGGCCGCCGGGGCGAGCTTGGCCGACGTATCCCGGGTGCTGTGCAGTGACGGCCCGGGCAGCTTCACCGGGTTGCGGATTGGGTTCGCTACGGTGCAGGGCATCGTGCGGGGGAACGAGGCGGTGACCGTTGGCACGCTGCCGTCGTTGCTGGCGACCGCGTGGGCGGCGGCCGCGTGGTCCGGAGGACGGCGGGTGGCGGCGGTCTACGATGCGCTGCGCGGGGACGTGTTCGGGGCGGTGTACGAATTCGCCGCCGGTGACGTGACGGAGGTGCTGGCGCCGGGGCTCTTCCCGCTCGACGAGATGGTGCGGCGCAGCCCAGCCAGGCCCGACGTGGTTGTCGGCGATACCGGCGTCCTGCCTGAGGACGCGTCGGTCCGCTGGGCGGGACGTCCGGCCATCTGCGGACCGCTCGTGGGCCCCCGGGCGGCCGCTCTCCTCGTGCTCGACGGGGTGCGGGGCGGGATCCGCGAGATCCCGGACGTGTTCGCGTTCGAGCCGGACTATGGTCGGCCCGCCGAGGCCCAGACCCGATGGGAGCGCTCGCATGGACGCGCGATGCCGGATTCGGGCGGCGAGTACCGCTGACCTCGACGCGATCGCGCGCATCGAGGCTGCCTCGTTCGCCGATCCGTGGCCGCGCCGGGCGTTCCAGGCCCATCTCGGTGACCCGTTCTTCGTTGCCGAATCGGCTCACGGCGTTGCGGGCTATCTCGTGGCGCGGCTGATGGGTGATGAGGCGGAGATTCTGAACGTGGCCGTGCGCCCCGACGCGCGTGGCGCCGGGATCGGTCGCACGCTCCTCGAGGGCGCCCTCGTCGCGCTGAAGGGCCTGAAGGCAATGGCGGTGTTCCTCGAGGTGCGCGTGTCGAACGTGGCAGCGCGGCGGCTCTACGAGACCGTGGGGTTCACGGAGGTCGGCCGGCGGCGAGCGTACTATGCCGCGCCGGTCGAGGACGCGTTGATCCTCCGGCGGGATTTCCAGCCGTTCCCCTCCCACCACCCGCCGGTGGGATAAGCGGGATGAGGCGGGATGGAGTGCTTCATCCCGTTCATCCCGCCCCATCCCGCTCTATCCCGCTTCTTTTTGCACCGCCCCGCGATGGATTGGTTGACGCTTCCGTCGGGCGCCCGGTAGGTTTCGCCCGTCCGGTGCCCACCCCGAGTTCAAGCGGAGGTCGTCGTGAGTCGAAGCCTCAACAAAGTCACCCTCATTGGGAACCTCGGGGCCGACCCCGAGGTGCGGAGCACAGGGGGCGGACAGCGCGTAGCCACCCTGTCCGTCGCCACGAGCCGTCAATGGTCGAGTGCCTCCGGCGAGCGGCAGGAGAAGACCGAGTGGCACCGCGTGGTGCTGTGGAACACGAAGTTCTCCCAGCTCGCGGACATCGCGGAGAAGTACCTCAAGAAGGGCGACAAGGTCTACGTCGAGGGTCGGATCGAGTACCGCCAGTGGGAAGACCGCGAGGGAAACACCCGGTACACCACCGAGATCAACGGTCGTGAGCTGATCATGCTCTCGGGTCGCTCGGGAGGGGGTGGCGGCGAAGATGCCCCGTCCGCGCCACGTGGCCGCGCCCAGCGCGCCGCGCCAACCCCGGAAGGGAAGCCCGAGTCCTTCGAGGACTTCCCGGAGGCGCTGGACGCCGAGGAGGATGATCTGCCATTCTAGAGGGCGGCAGAAGGGCAGTGAGGGCAGTGAGGGCAGGAAGGGCAGGTCCGCCCTCCTGCCCTCTTCTGCTCTTCTGTGCCTCCAATCACACCCCGTCGCCGAGCCGCTCCCTATCTTGCGGAGCGCCATTTGCGACGTCACTTCATAGCTGCCATCCTATGGCGTTGCTAGTAATGGACTTATATATTGTTCACGCTCAGGGAACGTCGCGCAGCATGACCCATGACCGGTCCCGGCCGTTTCTGGACGGGAGAGGGGTAACTG
>DAINBS010000353.1:0-3075 GCA_036732805.1 Gemmatimonadales bacterium
CCGCTGAAGCGGGTCCTCGGCCACCGGCTGCCCGTGAGACGGACGGGACCCACGTCGCGTTGGCGACAGTGGGCGCCGAGGGCCTGCTTCAGCAGGATCCAACGACAAGGTGGGATGAGCGGGATGGACGGGATACGACCCCTCGATCTGTCGATCCCTCGATCCCTCGATCCCTCGATCAGGCGATCCGCCGATCCCTCCCTCTTACGCCCATCCCCCGGCCGCGCTATCTATTCACCTGTCCCAGCAAGAGAGAAACCCATGCGGACCCTGATGGCCGCCGCGGCCGTGGCACTGCCGCTCGCGGCCCTGCCCCTCGCCGCGCAGGAGGCCCCCGCCGCCCCGCCGCTCGAGGTCGGCGCGGTCGCCCCGGACTTCACCCTGCCGGGCGCCACGCGCTACGGCGTGCTCCAGAACCCTGTCCGGCTCTCGGACTTCAAGGGAAAGACGGTCGTCCTGGCGTTCTTCTTCCGCGCCCGGACGCGTGGCTGAACGATTCAAATGCACGCGTACCGTGATCAGTACGCGCAGCTCTTCAACGAAGGACGGGACGTGGTGCTGATCGCGATCAGCGCCGATCCCGTGGACACGCTCGCCGCGTGGGCCCGCGACGACCAGTTCCCGTACCTGATGGCGAGCGACACCGGTGCCGTCGTCGGGAAGATGTTCGGCGCGCTTGCCGGCCGGCCCGGCATCACGAACCGCAACTTGTTCGTGGTGGGCCCGGACGGCACGATCGCGTACCGGGCGGTCCCGTTCCGCGAGGTGGACCCCACAGCCTACACGACACTGGGCGAAGTGGTGGACAGCCTGTCGCCGCCCGTGGACGGTGGTGGATCGTAGCACAGACGATCAAGGGATAGAGGGATCGAGGGGTCGAGGGATCGAGCCCTCGATCCCTCGTTCCGTCTCGGGAAGCCCGCTCGCGGCCGGTACGTCCCTGATCGTCGGGCTCGTCACGCTCAAGCTCGTGATCCACCTCGTGGCGGCTGGCATCACGCCGTACGAGTTCCATCGGGACGAGTTCCTCTACTTCTCGATGGGCACGCACCTCCGGCTGTTCCACATGGACTTCCCGCCCATGATCGCCCTGCTCTCCGAGCTGCTGCGGCATACGGTCGGGATCTCCGTGCTCACGTACCGCGTGTTCCCCGCCCTCGTGGGCACGGCGCTGTTCGCACTGGCGCTGCTCTGCGTGCACCGGCTGGGCGGCGGCCGCATCGCCCTGCTGCTCACCGGCATCGCCATGCTGTCGGGACCGCTGTTCCTGCGCACGTCGTCGCTGTTCCAGCCGGTGGTACTGGACCAGCTGTGGTGGACGGCGGCGCTCTACGCCCTGCTCCGCCTCGAGCAGACCGACGATCCGCGCTGGTGGTGGGCCCTGGGCCTCGCGGGTGGGCTGGGCCTGCTCACGAAGTTCTCGATCTTCTTCATCGGGTTCGGCGTGCTGGTGGCCCTGCTGCTCACGCGGCGGCGGCGGGCGCTGCTCGGTCCCGGGCCGTGGATCGCGCTCGTGATCGCGCTCGTTGTGGGGAGCCCGAGCCTGATCGGTCAGGTCACCCTGGACTGGCCCGTCTTCGACCAGATGGAAGGGCTCCGGCGGGGGCAGCTCGACCGCATGACGTGGGGCGAGTACCTCGGCACGCAGGTCATGATGATCGGGCCTGCGCTCCTGCTTGCGATCGCAGGGGCGGTTGCGCTCATCGCGCGGCGCCCCCTCGCGCAGTACCGCGTGGTCGGCATCGCGTGCGTCGTGACGTTCCTCTTGCTTGGGGTTCTGCACGGCAAGCCGTACTACGCGGGACCGGTGTACCCCATGCTGTTCGCGGCGGGCGCGGTGTGGGTGGAGCGCATCGCACGCGCCCGGCTTCGTGCGGCCGTGGCGTGGGGGATCGGACTCGCGTCGGCGGCGTTCGGCATCGCCGTCGCTCCGTTCGGCCTCCCCGTCGTGCCTCCCGAGCCGATGGCACAGTATGCCACCGCCGTGGGCATCACCGCCGCCACCCAGACCAACTGGGGCACGCAGCTGGCATTGCCGCAGGACTACGCCGACATGCTCGGATGGCGCGAGAAGGCGGACGCCGTGGCGATGGTGGTCGGGTCACTCCCGTCCGACGAGCGGGAGCGCGCCGTGCTCTACGGCGGCAATTACGGTCATGCGGGCCTGCTTGACCTGTACGGCCGCCGACTCGGCCTGCCGCCCGTCGTGAGCCTCGCTGGGAGCTTCTACCTGTTCGGCCCGGGCGAGCGGCCCGGTGAAGTCATCGTGTTCCTTGGCGTCGAACCCGAAGACCTGCGGGATCTGCAATGCCGCTCGCTCGAGATGCCCGCGCGGGTCACGCATCCCTGGACGGTGCCCGGGGAGGACGACGTCCCGGTCGTGGTGTGCCGCGGACCCGGCATGACGCTGCAGGAGGTCTGGAGGCGGGAGGGGCCGGGGTGGGGGTGAAGCGCCGGGATGAAACGACGGGATAAGCGGGATGAGCGGGATGCGCGGGATGCGCGGGATGGGCGGGATGGTGAGGTGGTTCGGTTACCGGGTGGCGGCTGAGAATGCTCCCGCGATGTCCTGGTCCGCTCCGAAGCCTGTGTAGACCACCTTCCCTGACCTGTCGAGCGCCACGACGTAGGACGTTCCGGGCACCTCGAATGCCCGCACCGCCTTGCCCCGTCCGTCCCAGACCACCGTTCCCATGTCCGGGTGCTTCTCGAGATAGCGCCTGACCGACCGCTGGCTCTGATTCACCCCGACCGCCACCACGACGAAGGCAACGGCGTCGCCGTGCACCACGCGCGCCGCTTCGACCTTGGGGTTGAGCGCGTCGCACACCGGGCACCACGTGGCCCAGAACTGCAGTACGACCGGCTTCTTCCCGATCCACTGCGCCAGGTCCACGGCGTCGCCGTCGAGATCCTCGACGGTGACGGCCTGGGGCGTGGCGCCGAGGGGGAGGCCGATCTGGTCCTGGGCGGGGAGCCTGCCGGGCACGATAAGGAGGGCAAGTGCGAGCAGGCGTGCAGCGTGCAGCGTGCAGCGTGCAGCGGGGGTCGATCCCTCTACCCCTCTATCCCTCG
>DAINBS010000354.1:0-3071 GCA_036732805.1 Gemmatimonadales bacterium
CGCTGCTGGATCTGGCGTTTGATGCTGCTGTAAGCGTCGATGGCTTCGATGCCCCGCCCCTCGGTAGTCGTCTGGAGGGAGTCGATCGAGGCATCGAGGGGATACGTCTGCCCCCGTACCGTCACGCTCGAGATCGCGAGCGTGAGCGTGCCCGTGGACCGCTTGTTCGGGGCCGAACTCACATCCGTGATGGTCCCCTGCACCTGGGACCCGGCGGGGATGCCGACCCAGCCACTGGCGGTCTTGACGTCGCGGTCCACGCTGGCCGTGAACGCGTCGCCCGTACGCGCCTGACGTGAGCTGATGACGTTGGTGAGCACCGCGTCCACCAGCGTGCCCGTGTTGAGGGTGTAGCTCGCCGGCGCGGAGGGAACGGCGGACGTGGAGCCGTCAGGAAGGTCCGTCGCATCGCCCTGCTTGCCGGCGGCGAGCAGAACCAGCGCGATGGCCAGATGCGTGCCGTAACGTGTCGTGGAAGTCATGGGTTCGGTCCTCTGTGCTGCGTGGATGAGTTGCTGATCTCCCGTGCGCACCCTAGTTGGTGGAGGGCGGCGGTTGACCCACGACCCACTTGATGAGCCGGCCGGACTCCAGAGGTGTCTGGAGCCCGACCTGGTTGAGTAGCGCAAGCGTCGCGGCGGATGCCGGCGAGGGCCGCTGACGCGCGAGCGCCTCGATCGTCGTGCGGCGGTCGAGTTGGACGATGTCCAGGCGCTGGGGCTGCACGTTCAGCGCGGCGCGGTCGGTCAGGGGCTGGAAGCTCCGCAGCGCGCGCTCGATCGCCGCCTGGTGGGTGGGCCAGCGCGCATCCGGGGCATAGCCGACGAGCCCGTACACCGAGCCGCCGTGCTCCACGAACAGCACCATCCCCCTGAGGGTGCCGTTCTGGGTCGTCGCGCCGAAGGGCGCGCTCACTGCCCGGAGCCCGCTCTGGGTCGTGCGCGACGTGGAGCCGCCCGTGATCCCCTCCTGCCCGAGGAATGCGCGGGCGGCGGCATCGGCACTCGTTCCTTGCGCCGGCCCCAGCTCGACCACCGCGTCCTTCCCGGGGCTGACGGCCACGACGGCCTGCTTCCCGTTGTGGGTTGCCCACCCTTCGGGGAAGGTGAGCCGGAAGCGCAAGTCGGGATGCGAGAACTGACTGCCCTGGAAGTATCCTTCGCGCGGGTTTTCCCCGAACACCTGGGCGTCGAGCCGCCGCAGGTACGAGTCGCGATTCACGACGGTGCCGGTTTGCGGCGTGGCCGCGAGCAGCGCCGCGATGTGCTCGCGGCGGTTCGCGGGGCTCGGATGGGTGGCGAGCCACGTGGGAAGCTGGCTGCCGCCCTCCGACGCGCTCATCTGCTCGAGCATCTGGAACACGACGGGCATCTCCCGAGCGTCCCAGGTGGTCCGGCGCAGGTAGCGCAGGCCCAGGTCGTCCGCCTCGCTCTCGTCGTCGCGGGAGTACTTGAGGAAGAGGATCCCGAGCGCCGAGTTCGCCAGCCCGGCGTAGCGGGCAAACCCCGAGCTCACGATCGAGCCGACGGCGAGGCCCAGCCCCGCGAGCTGCTGGTTGCTCATCTGGCTCACCGTGTGCCGGGCGGTGACGTGGCCGATCTCGTGCCCCACGACGGACGCCAGCTCCGCCTCCGAGTTGAGATGGGCGAGGATCCCGCGGGTCACGTAGACGAACCCGCCGGGGACGGCAAAGGCGTTGACCGCGGGGTCGTCCACCACCCGGAACGTCCAGGGGAGGCCGGGGCGCTCACCGGTGGCGGCGAGCCGCGCGCCGAGCTGCTGGATGTATTGCTGCAGGGCGGCATCCGGATAGAGACCGATGGACGCCACGACCTGCGGGTCGTACTCCCGCCCCATCTGGATCTCTTGCGCCTCGCTGATGAGCATGATCTGATTCCGGCCGGTGGCCGGGTTCATGACACACCCGCTCGCGGTAACGCCCGCCAGGAGCGCCAGCACGCCGCGGGTCGGGACACGGGTGCGGGGCGCCATCGTCCGGCTCACTCCCGTTCCCGTTGGCGCCACGGCAGGCGCGCGACGGAGACGACCGCCGCGCCCAGCAACAGCACGGTCACCAGGCCGGTCCCGACGTGGAACACCCACCCGAGCATCCATGCTCCCAGGACCACAGCCAGCAGGATCCGCAACGGTTCGGCTCTCCATTCCACGGCCTCCGGTGAATACGCGATGTAGCATGAATGGTCGCGGTTTGGACCGGCGGCGAACATCGCTCAGCCGAGTGAAAGACGACCTAAGCCCCGTGAACGAGCGTATGCGCTGCCCGCCGGTCGAAAGCACTAGGCCCTTTGGGGGAGGGGGCGCCTTCGCTGGCGCTCAGGCCCGCCGCTGATGGGGGGAGTTGGGAACGAAGGCGGATTTCCCGCCGGAGGAGCCTACGCCTCGGCTCGCCGCTCGGTGTTGTGCGCGTATGCCGCCAGCTGGAGGCGGCTGTGGAGCGCCAGCTTCTCCAGAATGTTGTGCACGTGGCTCTTCACGGTGTGCGTGGTCAGGTGGACCTGCTGGGCGATCTCCTTGTTGCTCAGCCCGTCCGCGATCAGGTCGATGATCTCCCGCTCGCGCGCCGTCATCCGCACCGCTCGCCTCGTGCCGGCCGCGGGACGACCGGCCGCGAGGTGCGCAATGTAGGACAGGAGCGTGTCGGTCAAGACTGGCGGGAGCACCTCCGTGCCGCGGGCCACCGATCGGATGGCGTGGACCAGGTCGTCCACCGTCGCGTCCTTCACGACGAACCCCGACGCTCCGCGCCTGATGAAGTCCACGATGTCCTCCGGCACCGGGAGCAGGTCCATCACGATGATTCGTGCCTCGGGAGCCACTTCCAGGATGTCCTCCACGAGGAGGTGGCTGTCGTGATCCCCCAACACGGCGTCCACCAGCACGACTCGGGGTCTGGTCTCAGGCACCAGGAGCAGCGCCGTGGAGGCGTCCTGCGCAACCGCCACCACGGCGAGGTCGGGCTGCCGGTCCAGGATGGCCACGATCCCGTCGCAGAGCAGTCGATTATCCTCGACCACTGCCACCGGCGTGACGGATTGCACGGGGGGATCGCG
>DAINBS010000355.1:0-3053 GCA_036732805.1 Gemmatimonadales bacterium
GCACCGCCTTCGCACCGCTCACCCTGCCGGTGGGGGTCGTGACGGCCATCGTGGGCGTTCCCGTGTTCGCGGTCCTGGTGCGGCGATGGGCGACCTGATCTTCGCCGCGCGCGGCGCGTCGTTCCGGTATCGCGGGGCCGCGGACGACGCGGTCCATGTGGCGGACGTCGAGGTCCCCCGCGGCGGCCTGGTGGGACTGGTGGGTCCGAACGGGAGCGGCAAGACGACGTTGCTGCACCTCCTGCTGGGAACCCTGCGCCCCACGAGCGGTGCGGCCGACGCGTTCGGCCGGCCCGCGGCCGAGTGGCGGCGGCGCGACCTGGCGCGCCGGGTGGCCGTGGTGGCGCAGCGCGAGGAGCCCGTGTTCCCGCTCCGGGTGCGCGAAGCCGTGGCGCTCGGGCGGTACCCCCACGTGGGGCCGTTCCGCCCGTTCGCCGCGGCCGACGTTGCCGCCGTGGAGCGGGCGCTCGAGCGGGCGGACGCCGCGGGCCTGGCCGACCGATGGATCCAGAATCTCTCGGGCGGCGAATGGCAGCGGGTGCGGATCGCGCGCGCGCTGGCCCAGGAGCCCGAAGCGCTGGTGTTGGACGAGGCCACCGCGAACCTCGACCTCCGCCACGAGATGGAAACGCTGGGGCTCGTGTCGGACCTGGTGCGGGGGCAGGGGCTCACCGGCGTCCTCGTGAGCCACCACGTGAACCTGGTCGCGCGGTTCGTGGATCGGCTGGTCGTGCTCGACCACGGACGCGTCGCGGCCGCCGGCACGCCGCGCGAGGTGCTGCGGCGCGAGGTGGTGGAGCGCGTGTTCGCCTGGCCGGTGGCGATCACGGAGTGGGATGGTGTGCCGCAGGTGGTGCCGCTCGACCCCACCGCCTCCCGGCCCCGCGAGGGAGGGCAGGGGGGCAGAGGGGCAGAGGGGTAGAGGGGCAGGGAGCGCAGAGAGGGCGGAGATCGCCGAAAGGACGTCGGAGCGTGAAGCGATTGCGGATCGGATTCGTGTTCATTATTGCCGCGGTGGCACCCGCCGAGGCGCAGGAGGCGCGCGATACGACCGCGCTGCCGCCGATCGTGGTGACGGCCACCCGCGCGCCCATCGCGGTGGACCGGCTCGGCAGCCGGGTCACCGTGCTCACGCGCGACGATCTGCGCGCGAGAGGCTATGCCACGGTCGCGGAAGCGCTCGACGGCGTGGCGGGGCTCACGGTGGTCCGGACCGGCAGCCCTGGCTCGGCTACGTCGGTGTTCCTGCGCGGAGGCGAGAGCGACTACGTGAAGGTGCTCGTGGACGGCGTCCCCCTCAACGAGCCGGGCGGGGCCTACGACTTCGCGCACCTCATGGTGGACAACGTCGAGCGGATCGAGATCGTGCGCGGCCCTACCAGCGTGGTCCACGGATCCGACGCGGTCTCCGGCGTGGTGCACCTGATCACCCGGACCGGTGCGCCGCGGTACGCGGGCCGGGTGCGCGGCGGCAGCCACGGCACGTTCGAAGCAGACGCGGAGGTGGGGGGCGGCGGCGCCGCGGCCTCGTACGCGGTGACGGGCGCGTGGCGCCGCGCGGACGGCCCGTACCCGGTGAACAGCGGCTACGACAACACGAGTGTCACCGCGCGCGGGCGGGTGGCCCCCGCGGCCGGTACCTCGGCCGACTTCATCCTGCGGACGGTGAGCGCCGACTATCGCTACCCCACGGACGGCGCCGGCAACGTCGTGGACACGAACCAGCACCAGCGCACGCGCAGCACCGTGCTGGGCCTCACGCTGCGTCAGCAGCTGCACCCGGACGTGCGCGCGCAGCTGGCGCTCAGGAGTCACGACATTGGCAGCGGGATCGACGATCCGCAGGACGGTCCGGGCGACACCCTCGGCGCGTGGGCGTACGGCAGTGTGCGCAACCTCGACCGGCGGACGGTGGATCTCTGGGCGGACTGGCGCGCGGGCCCGGCGGTCACGTTCACGGCCGGCGGCACCTGGGAGTATCAGCGCGACCGCAGCAGCGACAGCGGACAGAGCGACTTCGGTCCCTATGGATCGAGCACCGACGCCCGGCGCCGCAACTGGGCCGGCTATGCCGAGGCTGCGGTGACGCGGGGACCCGCGTCCGTCACGGCGGGCGCCCGGGTGGACCGGAACGAGCGGTTCGGGACGTTCGTGACGTGGCGCGCGGGTGCCAGCGCGCACACCCCGGTGGGACTCCGGCTCTTCGCGTCGGCTGGCACCGCCTTCAAGGAGCCCACGTTCTTCGAGCAGTACGGCGGGGGCTTCGTCGTGGGGAATCCCGACCTGGCGCCGGAGCGCACGCTGAGCTGGGAGGCGGGCGTCGAGCAGACCCTGCTCGACGCACGGGTCCGTCTCTCGGCGGGGTGGTTCGGTCAGCGGTTCCGGGATCTCATCCAGTATGCCTTCACGCCGGTCACCCCCGACGGGGCCAACTACGTCAACCTCGCGGCCGCGAACGCCGACGGTGTCGAGATCGAAGGGAGTGCGACCGTGACAGCCGCCCTCCGGGTGGGCGCGCAGTATACCTGGCTCCGGACCGAGGTCACGGACGCGGGGGTCCTGCCGGACGACGATGCCGCGTTCCGCGCGGGCGACCGCCTGCTGCGCCGGCCCACCCACGCGGCCTCCGTGAACGCGCGATGGGACGGCCGGTACCTCGGGGCGCACGGCGTCGTGCGGTGGATGGGGAGCCGCGCCGACGCCGACTTCTCGGTGTTCCCGGCGACGCGGGTCGAGCTCCCCGCCCACGCACTCGTGGATGCGGGGCTCACGCTGCACCCGTTCGCCCGGCACGCCGCCATGAACGCCACGGCGATCGAGCTGCAGGTCCGCAACGTGTTCGACGCGGACTACGAGATGGCGTATGGGTTCCCCGCCATGGGGAGGACGGTGGTGATCGGCGTGAGCGTCGGGAGGGACGGAATGTAGAATGATGAATGTCCAAGGGGGAATGTCCAAGGAGTGACCACTTTGTACTTGGACATTCCTTGTTCTACATTCTGCCTTCTCCATGCTTGTCACCACCCCCGCCGTCATCCTTCAGACGTTCCCCT
>DAINBS010000356.1:0-3043 GCA_036732805.1 Gemmatimonadales bacterium
CGGCTCGGCCGGCGTCGGGTTCTTCTCCCCGGGCCTGCGGACCAGCCCCATCGCGCCGCTGCGCCTCCCCTCGGGCACGGTGTTCACCCACGAGGAGGACGCCCGGTTCGTCGCAAGCTGCCTCGCCCTGCGGGCGGTGCTGCGCGCCGGGCACGAAAACCGAAGCCACGTCATCAAGCACCTGGAGGGCCTGCTCCGCCTCCGCATCCTGGAGCCGCATCTTGGGTTCGTGGTGCTCGCCGCCCTGGGCATGGCGCCGCCACCGTACTGGACGAGAATCGAACCGCTGGTGGCGGAGGCGGCGCGGCACCAGCGGGAAGACGGCACGTGGCCGGACGTCACCGTGTTCCACGCCGTGGACCTGCTCGTGTCCGTTCCCACGCGCGCCGCCCGGACGCTCGTGCTTCGTACCGCCCCCTACCTCGCCTCCCAACAGACGCCGTCCGGCGCGTTCGATCCGACGGAGAACGACGCGATGGCGCTGATCGGGCTGAGGGCGCTGCTCATCGCGCGCGCCACGAGGTAGCAGGCGCGCGGTTCTGGAGGTCAGGGAGTAGGGCAGGCGGCGAGACGGTCAGACGGACAGCGGACGGCCAGGATCGAGGTGAAAGCGAGGCTGTCACCCGAGTCCTCGCCGTCCGCTCGCCGTCTGACCGTCTCGCCGTCTATCCTCGTACCTCCAGCTATCCGCCTACCACCTGAGGGTGACGAGTACCGCTCGCCATCCCGTCAGCGTATCCTACCGGCGATGGATCAGCGCCCCCGAATCCGGCTGACATCGCTGTCGCACGGCGCGGGTTGAGCCTGCAAGCTCGGCGCCGCCGAGCTGACGCAGGTCCTGCGTCACGTGCCGGCGATCAACGACCCGCGCGTGCTGGTGGACGCCGCCACGCAGGACGACGCCGCCGTATTCCAGGTGGCGCCGGACCGCGCGCTCGTGGCCACGGTGGATTTCTTCTCGCCCATCGTGGACGACGCGTACGCGTTCGGGCGCATCGCGGCGGCGAACGCGCTGTCGGACCTGTACGCGATGGGAGCCCGTCCGCTGTTCGCGCTGAACCTCGTGGCCTGGCCGCGCGCCCCCGAGCTATTGGCACTGCTCGGCGAGACGCTGCGCGGCGGCGCCGACGTGGCGCGGGAGGCCGGCGTGCTGATCCTCGGTGGCCACTCGATCGACGATCCCGAGCCCAAGTACGGCATGGTCGCGGTCGGCGAGGCGCATCCGGACCACCTGCTCACGAACCGGGGTGCCAAGCCCGGCGACCTGATCGTGCTCACGAAGCCCATCGGGACGGGCATCCTGGCGACGGGACTCAAGCGGGACCTGCTCACCGAGGCGGACATGGCCGAGGCCGTGGGCTGGATGACCATGCTCAACGCGGGCGCGATGGAAGCCGCCCTCGAGCTGGGCGGCGCCGTGCACGCCTGCACCGACGTGACGGGCTTCGGTTTGATCGGCCACCTGCGGAACGTGCTCGACGCGAGCGGGGTGGGCGCCCGGCTGGACGCGGGCAGGGTGCCGCTCCTGGCGCGGGCGCACGAGCTGGCGTCGGGCGGCGTCATCCCCGGCGGCACGAACCGGAACCGCGAAGCGGCGAACGGCTACACCACGTGGGGGGCCGGCGTGGATGACGCGACGCGGACGCTGCTGTGCGACGCGCAGACGTCGGGCGGTCTCCTGCTGTGCATCGACCCCGAGTCCGAAGTGCGGCTCGACCGGGAGCTGGCGGCGCGGAGTGGGGCGGGCGGTTGGACCGTTGGGGTCGTGACCGGCGGGCCGGCCGGCGTCGTGGAGGTCACATGACGCAGGTGGCCGTGATCCACGCGGACGAGAGCTGCCTCGGCAACGGGCAGGAAGGCCCGACGCCGGGCGGCGCCGGGGTGTTGATCGAGGTGGCGGTCAAGGGCGCGATCGAGCGGCGCGACCTGTACGTGCACGCGCCCGACACCACGAACAACCGCATGGCCCTGGCAGGCGCGATCGCCACGTTCGCCCTGCTCTCGGCCAAGGGCCGGCGGCTGCGCGTCGTGCTCGTGTCCGACTCGGAGTACCTCGTGAAGGGCATGCGGGAGTGGGTGCCGTCCTGGCGTGCGCGGGGCTGGAAGCGCAAGGGCGGCTCGATCGAGAACCTGGAGCTGTGGCAGGCCCTCCTCCAGGTCCAGTCGGGTCATCAGGTCGAGTGGCGCTGGGTGCGCGGCCATGCCGGGAACCCCAAGAACGAATACGCCGATCACCTCGCGGTGCGGGCCGCCACCGAGCAGATCACGTCGCAGGCGGCCGAACCGTCGGAGTTCGGCGCGTGGCTCGAGGGGCGCCGCGCCAAGGGTCGCTTCACCGACTTCGACCCCGACAGCGATTTCACCACCCTCGCCGGTCCGACCGACCAATGAGCACCTTCTTCTTCAAAGACGGCGTCGCCGCCAACACCCACCCGCTCAACGTGTGCTTCGAGGATCCGGGAGCGCCCACGCGGATCCCGCTGTACGAGGTGTACATGCGCATGGCCGAGGAGCTGGCGAAGCGCTCGACCTGCGCGCGGCTCCAGGTGGGCACGGTGGTGACGGATGCGCGGCTCGAGAACGTCCTCGCCATCGGCTACAACGGCAACGCCCGCGGCCTGCCGAATCGCTGCGACTCCACCGTGCCCGGGCGGTGCGGCTGCATCCACTCGGAGGTGAACGCGCTCATCAAGGCCGCGGGGTCGGTGAAGGACAAGGTCATGTTCATCTCCAACAGCCCGTGCGTGATGTGCGCCAAGTTGATCATCAACTCGGGCGTCACGCACGTCTTCTACCGGCACGCCTACCGCGATCCCAGCGGGGTGGAGCTGCTCCAGGCGGCCGCCGTGACGCCGGTGCTGTATGACCGCTGGAAGGACGACTGGCGATGACGGAGCGCGACGACGTCCGGCGCCTGTTCGAGGGCCTCGTGGGGGCGCTGGCCAACGACCCGGACCGGCTGCGGGCCGGGTTCCAGGTCGCGGAGCTGTACCAGCGGCTCGTGCCGTACCGCACGCACCGCGCGGTCCTTGGCTTCGCGTCG
>DAINBS010000357.1:0-3040 GCA_036732805.1 Gemmatimonadales bacterium
CGTGGCGTCGAACATGGCCGGCAGGTGGCGCACTTCCTCCACCCGGCCGTCGTCGTGATGCACGTAGAGCGTCGTCGGCTGGAGGAAGCTCGAGTACGTGAAGAAGAACCGGTTGGAGTGGACGTCCACGTCCACCGGGCTCACCGAGCCCAGGTCCGGCGCGTTCACCCGCTCGCCCACCCACCGCTCGCCGTCGAACCGGTACTTCCACAGCTGGCCGCGCACGTTGTCGAGCACGTTCACCAGCAGGAAGTCGCGCGTGGGGCTCGCCCCCTGCACCGTGGCGCGCGGGCCTGGTTCGATCACGACCCGGAAGTCGCGGCTTCCCGCCAGGAAGTCGTCCAGCTTGATGGCGACGACCGAGCCCGTCGCCCAGGTGCGGCCGCCCACCGTCCACGGGTCACGCACGTACACCGTGAGCTGGTCGCCCACGAAGCCGGGATCGGCGTCGAGCGGGACCTCGACCTGCACCAGCTTTCCGTCGCGGAACAGGTAGAGCGTGCCCTCGAAGAAGCCCGGCCGGTGATAGACCACCGGCTGCGTGCCCCAGGGCGTCTCGAACGAGCCCACGAACACCGCCACGTCGGTGGGCTTGCCCTCGAACAGCGTCTCCGCCGACGCGAGCGGCGTGCCCCGGCGCCACAGCTTGGCGATGCGCGCGTACCCGGACGTGGTCAGCGATCCCTCGCCCCAGTCGGTGGCCACGAGCAGGGTGTTCTCGTCCACCCAGCCCAGGGCGCTCTTGGCCTCGGGCAGGAAGAACCCGCCCTCGACGAACCGGGCCTGCGTCAGGTCGAACTCGCGCACCTCGGCCGCGTCGGACCCGCCGCGCGACAGGTTCACCAGGCAATGCCGCTGCTCCGGGGCGAGGCAGTCCATGCCGCGGTACGCCCAGGGCACGTCTTCGGCCTTGGCGAGCGCGTCGATGTCCAGCACGGTCTCCCACGCCGGCGAGCCGGACAGGTACGACGCGACGGACGTGCGGCGGTAGATGCCCCGCTGGTGCTCGGCGTCGGTCCAGAAGTTGTAGACCACGTCGCCGCGCGTGGACGGGTACGCGATCCGGTCCCGGGACGTGAGGATCACCAGCAGGTCCTGCTTGAGCGGCGCGAACCACGGGTGCGCCTCCAGCTCGGCCAGGGTGCTGGCGTTGCGCTGCTCGACCCAGGCAAGGGCACGCTCGCCCTCGACATCCTCCAGCCAGAGGAAGCGGTCGGTCGTGTCGGCGGTGCCCTGCGCGGCGAGTGGGCGGACGGCGGCGACGAATGCGACGCCAAGCAAGAGAATGCGGCGGAACGACGGACGGCGGACGGACGGCATGGGGCGCCTCTTCGATTGGTCGAATGATGGAAGATAGTCAGCGGTTGGCCGTTCGTTGGCCGTTCGCCGTTGGCCGTTCGCCGTTGGCCGTTCGCCGTTGGCCGTTGGCCGTTCGCCGTTGGCCGCTAGCCGTTAGCCGTTAGCCGTTAGCCGTTGAGCGGTTGAGCGGTTGAGCGGTTTCTGTCCGCCTGTTCGCCTGCCCGCCTGACCGCCTGTTCACCGCCTGCCCTCACGGCCAGTTGAGCGACGTCGACCCCCCGCACCGCATCCCGCCCCAGATCCCGTCACACAGGGCGCTCACGACGAGCGTGGTGCCGGGGACGATGTCGTAGATCCCGGCGAAGCTGGCGGTCCAGCCGGCCACGCCGGCGACCACGTTGACCGAGGGACCGCCGATCCAGGGAATGGGGTTGTTGATCCACACGCCCACCGCGGTGCCCGGCCGCGCGTTGCCGCTCACGAGGTCCAGGTCCGGGTTCACCGACGCCACGGTGACGTAGAGCACCACGTAGCCCGTCGCCATCACCGCGTCGTGCATCACCACGCTGTCGCCTTCCTCCATCGCGGGGATGACGCCGCCGGGCCAGTCGAACCGCGGCATGCCGTCGGTGCTCACCCGGGTGGTATCGATGAAGTCGAGCGCCCCGTCGTCGGCGTCGTAGATGGCGAGCGTCAGTTGCCTGCCGGGCAGCCAGTTGAAGCCCAGCAGACTCAGCGTCCGCGAAAAGTCGACGGACTTGACGACCGTCATGGTGGGCGGGGTCTTCTGCGCCTGCCACGCGCCGGAGCACGTCGTCCCGTCGAGCACGGCGGTCCACGTGCCGGACGCCTCGGTGCCGGACGTGAACGCGCCATCGACGGTCATCGTGAGGTCCAGCTCGGGGAAGGTGGTCGCGATCGTGAAGCCGTCGTTCTCGATGGCCCAGCCCGGGGTCTGGCTCGCGGTGATCCGCTCGTCCAGCGTGTCCGCGCCGCACCGCCAGTCCTCGAACATGAACGAGACCTGGGGGATGGCGGTGCCCCGGTCGCTCACGTGGAAGTCCAGCCCGAACGCGGGCCACCCCAGCCAGCCGCCCGGCTCGGGCGCGATGCCCCACTCCTCCACGGTCACCACCACCGTCCCCGGCTCCGACACGGCCCCGTCGTTGTCCGTCGTCCGGTAGGTCACGGTGTAGGTGCCCGGGGCGGCGTAGGCGTACGGCCCCGGATCCGCGTCGTCCGTCGTGTAGCCGTCGCCAAAGTCCCAGAGGTGTTGGGCGACCGTGCCGTCCGCGTCCCCCGCGGTGCCGCTAAACTCGATCGCGTAGGGCCAGCGCGCCGTGGTGTCGCGTCCCGGCTGGTCGATCCGCGCCATGGGGGGCTCGTTGACCGTCACGGTCACGCTATCGGGCGCGGAGGTGACGCCGTCGTCGTCCGTCACACGATACGTCACCACGTGGACGCCGCGCGCCCCATACAGGTGCGCCCCGGGATCCTCCACGGCCGACGTGCCGCCGTCGTCGAAATCCCACGCGTGGCTCTGGATGGTGCCGTCCGGGTCGCTGGCCGAGCCCGCGAAGGTGATCGAGTCGCCCAGGGTGATGGTGGTATCCTGCCCCGGGCCGTCGATGGTGGCGGTGGGGCCGGGCAGCGCGGTCACGGTCACCGTGTCGGGTACGGACGTGGCCCCGCCGTCGTCCGTCACCTCGGGCGCCTTTCAGAGCTCGCCCGGGACGAGGAG
>DAINBS010000358.1:0-3037 GCA_036732805.1 Gemmatimonadales bacterium
GAACCACTCCCCTGACACGGAGGGCCGGGATTGGCCCTCCTGTCCTCAGAACGGGAGCGCGGAGAAACCTTGCACGCGGATAAAGCCGCAGATGGCGCAGATGACATGGCCGCAGATGCGCAGATAGCCACTGCGGGACTGCCTTTTCACTCTTCTCCTTCTCGTCCTGGCTCGGAGCGTCCCGCTGCAACGCTCCCGAGCGCGACCAGCCACAGGACACACGCCGTGGGGTACGCCCACGTGAGCGCCCAGGCGAATCCGCCCACCTGCGCCAGGGGGAAGGCGATCCCGGCGGCGATGAGGCAGAGTGAGACCCACCGTGGCATCGTGCCCGCCTGAAGGAAGCCGGCGCCCAGCAGCACCGACGTGAGGGGGAACAGGGGACCGAGCAGCGCCACGACGAGCAGCGGGCCGCCGGGGTCTGCGGCAAAGGCCTGCCACACCGTGTCGCCGGCTCCGCGCGCGCGGAGCGAGTGCTCGACGAGCCGCAGGAACTCCATGCTGAATCCCGCGGTGGCGCCGAAGAGTCCGGTGACGGCCGTGAGCGTCCCCAGGCGCCGATGGGTGACGGCCAGCCGGCGCGACAGCTCGAGGTAGATGGGCACGAAGAGCGCGAGTGCGTAGGCACCGATGAGGCCCTCGACCCAGCTCGTGATGCCCGGAGGGATGAGGCCGATGCCGAGCGCGAACGCCAGGGCCGACGCGACCAGCAGCAGCGGCCCCGCCACGAAGCTGGCGCGGAGCAGGGGCTGGAAGGGGTGATCGGGAAACGCGCGAACATCCTGCATCTGAATCTCCATGTTGTCGTCTCTCGCAGCGCCGGAGGGCGATATCAGGCGCGGCCGATGGCCCGCAGCGCATCGGGTGCCTCCTGAAGCACGGTGGACAGATCGCCTCCGCCGGTCAGCCGCTGCGCGAGCGGCATCACGACGCCGTCACGGAGACCGCGGAGGAGCGGGCTCGTGAGCTCCGCCAGGCGTCCGAGTCGCGCCGATGCGTTTGCCACGCGCCGCACGGCGGGTTGCCTGCGCGCCTCGTAGGCGGCCAGCGCGGTCGGCAGGTCATCACCGCGCCGCAGCTCGTCGAGCAGCACCGCCGCGTCCACGAGCGCGCTGTTGGCGCCCTGCCCGAGGTTCGGCGGCATCGCGTGCGCGGCGTCGCCCAGCAGGACCAGCCGTCCGATGGCCCAGCGGGGGCAGCGCACCGTCCAGACGCGGTTCACGAGGAGGTCCTCCCATCGCCGCACGGCGTCGAGAATCGGCGCCGAGGCCGGATAGACACGCGTCCAAGCCGCGCGGAAGGCCGGCAGGTCCGTGTGATCCGCGGCGCGACGGCACAGCGGTGAGCGTGCCGACGCATAGACGTAGGTGCCGTCCGGCACGGGAAAGCTGCCGAACAACCCTGCCTCGGTCCAGGCCTCCACCCCCGTGGCCAACCCCGGACCGACCATCGCGCGCACGTAGGTGATGCCCGACCCGCCGATGCGCGCGGGGAACCCGCCCCGCGCCCGCACCTGCGAATGAAAGCCGTCGGCGCCCACCACCAGGTCCGCGTGAAGTCGGGTGTCCCGGCCGCCCGCGCGAGCGATGACATCGCCGCCAGGGGTCACGTCCGTCACCTCGGTGCCGACGCGGCACTCCACCAAGGGCTCGGCCTCCAGGGCGTCCAGCAACACGGACTGGAGCGCGCTCCTGCGCATCATCCGCATCACCGGGTGCGACCCGGGTGGCGCGAACAGCACCCGGCCCTTCGGGTTGACGACGCGGATGCCCGAGAGAGGGACGGAGACCGCCGCAATGGCGGGGCCAAGTCCGAGCGATTCGAGCACCGCGAGCCCGTTCTCCGCGATCGCGATGCCCGCGCCCACCGCCTTCGAGCGTGCGACCTTCTCGAGCACCGTGACCCGGGCGCCGGCCCGGGCCAGCAGCAACGCTGCCGCGGCGCCGCCGGTCGCGCCGCCCACCACCACCACGGTCATGCCTGCCACGCGCATCTGTTCATCTCCCTCATGACGACGATACGCGTGCCGGGCCGCCGCGGCACTGACTTCGCCCGCCAGCGTCGTGACCCTGCCGGACAGATCGCGGATACTGGCCGCGATGCAGGACCGCTCGATCCTGTCCGCCCTGGTTGGCGCGGTGCTCGACGCGGCGCGGGCCATCGGGCTGGACGCCGACGCGATTGCCGCCGAGGCGGGGATCGACCCGGCGTGCCTGGCCGATCCCGACCGCCGGGTACCCCTCGAGCACGACATCCGGATGTGGGAAGTGATTTCGCGCCGGCCCGTGGGGCTGGAGCTTGGCGCCGAGCTCGGGCTGCACGGCCTGGGCGTCGTCGGCTACGCGATGCGGCACCACGGGACCGTGGGCGAGGCCTTCGAGTGGCAGCAACGCTACAAGGCGATCGTGCACCCGGAGGTGATCCCGCACATGGAGCGGCGGTCGGGCGCGGGAGGCGACCGCGTGGTGTTCACCCACGCCGCGCCGCCGCCGTTCCAGCGCCTGCGCGAGCCCATCGAGGCGTACGCCGCGTCGATCGTGTCTACGCTCCAGGGTCTGTCGGGACGCCCGCTCCACGCCGCATTCGTCACGCTGCCGTTGTCGCGCCCCGCGGACCCGAGCCGTTACGAGGCGGTCTTTGCCTGCCCGGTGGCGTGGGGCGGGACGCAGATTGAAGTGGCCTTCGACGCGGGTATCCTCGAGCTGCCGCTGCCGCAGTCCGACCCCCACCTGTTCGGCTACCTCTCGCGACGCGCCGATCAGTTGCTGGCGGCCCTTCCCGCGTCGGCGACACTCTCGGATCGGGTGCGCCAGGAAGTGGGTGCGATGCTGGCCCAGGGCGAGCCGCGGCTCGACGTGGTGGCCCGAGGGCTCGCCATGTCGGGCCGGACGCTGCAACGCCGGCTCACGGACGAAGGCACGCGGTTCGCGGACCTGGTGGACCAGGCCCGCCGCGAGCGCGCGTTGCTGCTCCTCGACGATGCGACGCTGAGCTGCACGGAGATCGCGTTCCTGCTGGGCTACACGGAGCCGGCGCC
>DAINBS010000359.1:0-3034 GCA_036732805.1 Gemmatimonadales bacterium
AGAAGATTTCGGGAGTCGGGAGTCGGCAGTCGGGAGTCGGAGCTGCTGAACTACGGCCATTCCTGCGGTCCGAACAAGCGACAACTGCCGTTGCATCCGGGCAACTGCGGTTGCACGCTGACGATGCCTGACACTGACAACCTCAGTTGTCCGATTTGCTCGTCCTCTGGAAGGGTGTCCAGCTTTCCCGGAACGTTCGGCCTGGCATGGGTGTTGCCCCTGCCGGTGTCAAGGGGCTTGAGTTCTTTCAGGGACTTGGAGGTCTGGCAGGTCGCGATGGACCTGGTGGACTTGGTCGTTCAGCATACGCCCCGAATGCCCGCGGTTGCCTACGGGCTGAGGCGCCAGATGCAGGACGCCGCCGTCTCGATCCCGTCCAACGTCGCCGAGGGCTTCCGGCGCAAGAAGCGACGGGCCGCCTACCAGAATCACGTGTCCATCGCGATGGGGTCGCAGGGCGAGCTCGAGACGGAGCTGGAAATTGCGTTTCGGAACCAGTTCCTGAATCGCGAGGCATGCGCGGAGGTCGTCGAGACAAACGCACGAGTGGGCGCCATGCTGAATCGGCTGCACGATTCACTTGACAGCTGATCTGGCCGGCGCTCTGCTCCTCTCCGACTCCCGACTCCCGACTCCCGACTCCCGACTCCCGACTCCCGACTCCCGATATCAGACCCCCTCTACTTCGTCTGGTTGCTGATCTGCAGGTCCCACCCGTCGGGATCGAGCACGTGCCAGCTCTTGAAGTCGCTCCCCTGCATGTCGGGCCGCGGATGCAGCCCGCGGCGTTCCAGCTCCGCCTTCACGCCCTCCGTGTCCCACGGCTCGATGCCCCACGAGATGTGGTTGATGACGCCCGTCACGGGCGGGCGATCGCCCTGGGGCTGCGCCCCGGCGGAGGCGGGACGCGCGTTGCGGATGATGATGTCGCCCACGTTGCCGATCCTGAGCGTGGCCTGATTGGTGCCGTTGTCGTTGGCGACCTCCCAGCCCATCAGGCTCGAGTAGAAGGCGGCGCTCTTCTTGTAGTCGGTCACGGCGTAGGAGATGTGATCCAGGTGAACCGTCTTCCACGGCGCCTTCGCCGCCGGCTGCGCCTGCGTCGCGGCAGCGGCGGGGCCGGCGACAGCCATCATGGCCAGACTTCGAATCAGCTGGCGACGGTCCATCCTGCCGTCCTCGAAGTCCTTCAGGAGCGACGCAATCATGCCTTCCATGGAGGGTCCTTTCTTGGGGTCCTTGCGCGGAGTCTACATCGGGACATGGGGGCAGGGGTGACGGTGGCAGGGGGATAATGCGCCCATGCGAAGACCCCCGATGCTGTCGGCCTGCGCGCTCATCGTCATGGCCGCCCTCGCGCGGCCGGCGGCGCAGGCCCAGTTCTCCTTCGACTGGCCGGCCGTCGCGTCGCGGCTGGTGCAACAGCTCGCGCCGCGGCCCGGCGAGAAGATCCTGATCGTCGCCCATCCCGGCTTCTTCGAAGAGCTCATTCCGCACCTCCGTCATGCGATTGCCCGCGTGGGGGCCACCGACGTGGGCGTGGTGGACGTGCTCGAAGAGCCGGTGCCGGAGGACTGGGACGTGGACGTGATCCGGCGCGGCAACGCGCGGGCCCGCGAGGCGTACCGCGCGATGTTCGCGGGGGTGGACGGCGCCATCATGATGCCGGGCGCCACGCCCGCCCACCCAGCCTACGCCGCCCTGCAGGACCTGCTGCGAGGGGGTCGTGGGCGCACGGTCCACTTCCACTGGGTGGAGAACGGCAGCGCCTACGCACTGCCAGGGCAGCCGCTCCCGGGACGCGCCGTCATCGACGCGGTGTACCAGCGTGCGCTCCTGCAGACCGACTACACCGCGCTCGCAGGCGTGCTCGAGCGGTTCGAGGAGGCCCTTCGCGCGGGCGAGGTGCACGTCACCTCGCCGGATGGGACGGACCTGCGGTTCCGCATCGGCACGCGCCCCGTGAACCGGCAGGACGGCGACGCGTCCGCCGCACGCACAGCGCGCGGTCAGGTGCTGATCGATCGTGAGATCGAGCTGCCCGCTGGCGTCGTGAGGGTCGCGCCGCTCGAAGAGAGCGTGCAGGGCACCATCGCGTTCCCGCCATCGCAGTGGGACGGCCGACCCGTCGAAGGCCTGCGACTGCACTTCGAGCGCGGTCACGTGGTGCGCACCGAGGCCACGAGCGGACGCGACGCCGTCGAGCGCGAGATGCAGGCCGCCGGCGAGGGCGGTCGCCGCTTCCGCGAGTTCGCGCTCGGGTTCAACCCGCTGCTGGCCGTGCCCGAGCGCGCGCCGTGGATTCCCTACTACGGCTACGGCGCCGGCGTCGTGCGGCTGTCGCTCGGCGACAACTCGGAGCTGGGCGGCGCGGTCGGCGGCGGCTACGTCCGCTGGAACTTCTTCACGGATCTCACGGTGACCGTCAACGGCCAGGTGTGGGTGAAGGACGGGCGGCTCGTCGCGAGCCCGTAACGCGCGTGGCTGCCGAGCCGGAGCGGAAGGATGAATACACCCGGCTGAACAACACACTCATCGCGCGTCTCCGCGGCGGCGGCTAGCACCAGCCCCGCCACGCGTGGGCGGACGGCACGACGCATCTCCGGTTCGCACCGACGGCGTTTCTGGAGCGCCTGGCGGTCCTGGTGCCCCGGCCACGGGTGAACCTGGTGTTGTACTTGGGGGTGTTGGCGCCGCATGCGGCCTAGGCGCTCCTGGAGGCAGGCGCCGTGACGGCGCGGATCCTGCAGGGCATCGACACCTTCCATACGGCGTGCTGGCGCTGATGGCGCGCGTCGTGGCCACGTCCAACGTCAACGACGTCGTCAGCCTGGGGACATTCGTCGTGGCCTCCTGCGTCGGCATGGGGATCATCCTGCTGGTCCACTCGGGCATCCTGACCCTGGCGGGCCTCAGCCCGGCGCGGTTCTACCAGAAGATCTGGCCGGTGCTGACTTTTGCGTTCACGTCGCGCTCGAGTGCCGCGGCCATCCCGCTCAATGTCGAGACACAGGTGGGGCGCCTGGGCGTGTCC
>DAINBS010000360.1:0-3032 GCA_036732805.1 Gemmatimonadales bacterium
TTCTGAAACAGAAGTAGCGCGGCGGAAGCTCGCCCAACAGGGCGCGGCTGAAGCCGCGGCTCGGCAACCTCCGCATATGCGGACGCGCGGGGCCAGCTTGCTGGTGGATGCCGAGCCGCGGGTTTTACCCGCGTACCACTGTCGGGCGGCTCGCCCTCACCTTCTCACGTCCTCCCGTCCTCCCGCGCTCACGTTCTCCGGTGCTCCCGTCCGCGCCCCCCTCCGCACGATCACGATCCCCCCGAGTCCAAGCCCGAGAAAGATCAGCGCCTGCACGACGGTCCGGATCTGCATCGGGTCGGCGGCGAGTCCCATGACCAGGAACGCCGCACCCAGGACGGCGACGAGGCCGTACACGAGGTGCATGGTGCGCGCGGCCCGGGCGCGCGTATCCGGCGTGTCTTCGCCGAACTTCCGGAAGAAGAGCATCATGGCCAACACGGCGCCGATGTCCAGCACGGCGAACATGAGCCAGAACAGCGTGGCCCGGCCGCCGATGGCCGCCGTGCCCAGCGCCGGCTCGATCATGCGTGCGTAGAGGAAGGCGCCCAGGTTCGATCCCAGCAGGGATCCGAAGACCCCGTAGAGGAACGCGTAGCCCATGTACACGGCCTTGCGGTCCTGCGGGGCCACGAGCCCGATGAAGCTGTAGTACTTGGGGTGGGCGGTCATCTCGCCGATCGAGAACAGCGCGATCCCCGCGATGAACACCCAGGGGTTGGTGGACACCGCGAGCAGGGCGAACCCGCCCGCGCCCACGAGCATGCCGGCCACCATGGTGGGGAGCGCGGCCCGGTTGGCCACGATGCGGCTCACGATCACCTGGAGCAGGACGATCGTGCCGGCGTTGATCACGGTGACGTGCTCGATGTCGAACCGGAACGTGGCATCGATGCCGATCGCGTGGAGCAGGCCCGTGATGGCGGCGCTCACCGGCTCCTTGTCGATCACGTCGCGCAGGTACCAGAGCACCGACCCGAAGGTCTGGAAGTACAGGATCCAGAACACCGAGTACACCACCACCATCAGCATGAACCGGGCGTCGCCCAGCACCTCGGCGGCGCCGGCCAGCACCTCACGCAGCTGCTTGGTGCTCTGCGGGCGGGCGGGCTCCCGGAACACGAACACGGCGGGGATGAGCATCGCGGCGCAATAGGCCGACGACGCGATGAACACGTACTTCCAGTCGAAGCCCTTGAGCACGCTCACCACGAGCGGGGCCAGGAAGGCGCCGAGGTTGATCATCCAGTAGTAGATGCCGAACCCGAACGAGGACGTGCGCTCGTCGGTGGTACGGGCGACCGTGCCCGTGATGATCGGTTTGAACAGCCCGGACCCCGTGGCCATCACCAGCAGCGCCAGGAAGACCAGGGCGTAGGCCGACGCATGCCCCGCGGCGAAGTAGCCGGTGGCGAGCAGGCTGAACGCCACCATCAGCATCCGGCGGTAGCCATACCGGTCCGCCAGCGCGCCGCCCAGGATGGGGAACACGTAGGTGAAGGCGTAAACGATGCCCTGGAGGAACCCCACCGACTCGGTACTGAAGCCCAACCCGCCTTCCGCCACCGACAGCGTGAGGTACCCCGCCAGGATCGAGTTCATGCCGTAGTACGCGGCGCGCTCGAACAGCTCCATGACGTTCGCGGTCCAGAACGTCGCCGAGTAGTCGCGGAAGATGTTGACCTTCTGCTGCGGCGCGGCCTGCGGCATGTGGGGGCTCCGGCCCGGGAATGGGACACCGGAGGGTCACCGGGCGGCCGCCGCGCGTCAATGCCCCCCTCCCGCAACGTTCTGATGACGCCCCGGGGGCCCAGTGGTGCCATGGTAGGTGCATGGACGCCACGCACGGCCTCACCGCGGCGGAACTGATCCTCCAGCGATACTGGGGCTACGCGCAGTTGCGGACCGCCCAGCGCCGCGTGGTGCTCGCCGGGCTCGCGGGCCGCGACTGCCTCGCGCTGCTGCCCACCGGCGGCGGCAAATCCATCTGCTTCCAGCTGCCGGCCGTGGTGCGCGGCGGCCTCACCCTCGTGGTGTCACCGCTCATCTCCCTCATGCAGGACCAGGTAGGTGCCCTTCAGCGGCGGGGGATCGCCGCCGACTACCTGAGCAGCACGCAACCGGCCGAGGCTCGCGCCGCGGTGCTGGACCGCCTGAAGGCCGGTGTCCTGACTCTCCTGTACGTGGCCCCCGAACGTCTGCCTTCCCTGCTGCGGGACACGCGCGTGTCGTGTGCGCTGCTCGCCGTGGACGAGGCCCACTGCATCAGCGAATGGGGTCACGAGTTCCGCCCCGACTATCGCGCGCTGGGCAAGCACCGCCTGGCCCTGGCGAATCCGCCCACCCTGGCCGTCACCGCCACCGCGACGCCTGCCACCCGCGCCGACATCGTGGCCACCCTGGGGCTCGCGAACCCCGTGCGGGTGGTCGCGTCGTTCGACCGGCCGAACCTCCACTTCGCGGTGCGCCGGTGCGCCGACGAGCACGAGCGGCTGTACGGGGCGCTCGCCCTGGTACGCGAGTCACCGGGGACCGTGATCGCCTACGTCCCCACCCGGAACCGGGCGGACGGGGTCGCCGCCTGGTTCCTCCGCAAGGGCATTGCGGCGGCACCATATCACGCGGACCTACCGGGTGACGCCCGGCGCGACTTGCTCATGCGCTTCCTGGACGGCTCCGTGCGCGTGATGGCGGCCACGAACGCCTTCGGCATGGGCATAGACAAGCCCGACGTGCGACTGGTGATCCACCTGGGCATCCCGTCACGACCGGAGGCCTATTACCAGGAAGCCGGACGCGCCGGGCGCGACGGCGCACCCGCACGTTGCGAGCTGTTGTGGACCGCAAAGGACCTCGTGCTCATGCGCCGTCTGGCGGGCCGAGGGCCGGCGGCCCAGCAGGGCCTCCGCACCATGCGGGACTACGTGCATCGCCACCGGTGCAGGCGTCACGTGCTGCTCGAGTACCTCGGCGAGCGTCTCGCGCGCTGCGCGGGATGTGACGTGTGCCGTCCGCCGCGGTGGTGGGGTCTG
>DAINBS010000361.1:0-3025 GCA_036732805.1 Gemmatimonadales bacterium
ACGGCCAGCAGTCGCCGCAGGTCGTCGAGCTGAGTCCGGCCGGTGCGCCCGGCCGGACCCACGCCCATCGGTGCGCACGACCCGGCGCAGATCCCGCAGCTCACGCAGCGGTCCGGGTTGACCAGCGCCACCAGGGCGGCCCGCGCCGAGCCACCGTCCCCGTCCGTCCCCAGTCCGTCCCCATCCGTCCTCGATGGCGGCGGGTCCGTCCGCGGTACGAGCGCGATGGCCTCCCACGGGCAGTCCACCACGCACTGGTTGCAGGCGGTGCAGAGTCGCGGGTCCACCACGGACGGGGCAGGGCGCTCGTCCCCGCGGCGGCGCGCGAGCCACGGAACCGCGGTGATCAGGGCGAGCGCCGCCAGGAAGACCAGCCAGGCGACTCCGGCCGGCAGGGCGCGGGAGAGCGGGAGCCAGAAGCCGAAGAACCAATCCGTCGGGACCGCCTCCGGCAGCGCGAACGGGTCCGCCTGGGGCGCCATGGAAAGCGGCCAGACCACGGCCACCAGCGTCAGCAGCCCCACGACTGCCCAGCCGAGCCGGCGCGGCGGGAGCAGCGTGGGCCGCGCCAGTCGCGACACGTGGATCCAGAGACCCAGGCCGAGGGCGAGGGGCAGGGCGGAGTGCGCGAAGAGGTTGAGGAAGAAGAACGTGTTGGGGACCGGGCGCTCGCCCACGAACGCGCGGCTCATGGGCTCGGAGAGAATCGGCAGGGCATCGAGCAAACGCGCGGTCTCGAGGGCCAGGACGTGCCCGAACGTGTCCCAAACCATGATGAAGCCGGTGACGCTGGTGACCACCATGACGCCCACCAGTGCGAGCCCGGAAACCCAGGCCAGCGTCCTGGGCCCCCAGCTGCGAGCCTGGGCGAACATCCGCAGGGCGTGCACGGCCGTGGCCACCAGGGCGGCGTCGCTGGCGTACCGGTGGAGGCCGCGGACCCAGTTCCCGATCCACGGATTGGCGGTGATCCGGCCGACCGACGCCCAGGGAGCCCCCACCCGGTAGAAGAGCAGGAGCCAGATCCCCGTGGCGATCAGGACGAGCAGCAAGGCGACGACGATGGTGCCGCTCTGGTAGAACGGGTTGTAGCGCCAGCCATACAGGCGGTCGGCCCAGGCGTCCAGCAGGCCCAGGGTGCGGCGGGCGAGTCGTTCGAGGGGGCGGGTCAGTGCCATGCGGTGTGAGTAGCGGCTCACCTGGGGGACGGGGGGTCTCTTGCGCAGGCGTATTTTATGATATAATCATGATGTAATCAAGTTATGACCGGCGGGTGCCGGTCCGCGCGGTTCACCTCTTCCAGGACGAGGCTTCCATGTCGGCCCATCCGCCCCCGGGATCCAGACCCGACGGCGCAGGAGAGATCCCCTTCGGCCAGCGCCTGTTCGACAACGTGTTCTTCTGGCTCGTCGCCGGCCTGCTGGTGATGGGCGTCGTGTACACCGGCTGGGGGCTGTGGGAGATCCTCACGATGCCTCCCGCCACGCTGCCCTGAGGAGCCACGCATGATCCCGGAAACACATACCGGCCTGCAGAGCCCGCGCGGCGTCTGGTGGAAGCCGGCGCACAAGGCGGAGAAGGTCTGGGTCGCGATCGCGTTCGGCTGGTGCATGGTGCTGTTCGCGATGATGCCGCTCTGGCACCTGAAGGGCGGCCAGAATCCCTCCGGCATCCGCCGCAAGGTGGATCCGCAGGCGTTCTACCAGCGCACCCAGGAGTTCATCGCCCAGTACAAGGTCGGCGAGGACCGCGGCATGCCCATCGTGGCGCCGCCCGCCGGCAGCGACGTGTATCTCACCGCGCTCGCGTTCCAGTGGACGCCCATCCTCCAGCTCGAGAAGGACCGGGAGTACGTGCTCCATCTCTCCTCGCTCGACGTGAACCACGGGTTCAGCCTGTACCCGATGAACGTGAACTTCCAGGTGGTGCCCGGCTACGACTACGGCCTGCGCATCCAGCCCACCGAGGCGGGCGACTTCCGGATCATCTGCAACGAGTTCTGCGGCATCGGCCACCACGTGATGGTGGGGCGCGTGATCGTCGTGGACCCCGCCACCGCCCAGGCCCCGACGCCCGCCGGCGGAGGTGCCCGATGACCGCCCCCGCGTTCCGGACCTGTCCGTTCACGTCCCTCAAGGTGGACCGCCAGGCCGAGTTGCTGATCAGGGCCAACGCGGTCGTGTCGGTCGTGGCCCTGCTCGTGGGCGCCGTGGCCGCGGTGCTGGTCGTGCTCACCCGCTGGCAGGCGGTGCACCTGCTGCCCGCGGTCTGGTTCTACCGGATCCTGGGCGTGCACGGCATGAGCATGCTCATCTTCTTCATCATCTTCTTCGAGATGGCGGTGCTGTACTTCGCGAGCACCGCGCTGCTCAACGCGCGGCTCGCCACCCCCAAGCTCGGCTGGTCCGCGTTCGGGCTGATGGTGATCGGGGCCGTGATGGTGGAGTGGATGATGTGGTCCGGCAGGGCGGACGTGCTGTTCACGTCCTACGTGCCGCTCCGCGCGCATCCGCTGTTCTACCTGGGCGTCATCCTGTTCGCGGTCGGCGCCCTCGTCGTGACCGCCATCTTCTTCGCCAACCTGGTGGTGGCCAAGCGCGAGAAGACCTACGAGGGCTCGCTGCCGCTGGTCACCTACGGCGCCGTGGCCGCGGCGATCATCGCCGTGATCACGCTGCTGCACGGGGCCGCCATCTACATCCCCACGTTCCTGTGGTCGCTCAACCTGATGACGGTGGACCCGCAGGTCTACCGCATGGTGTGGTGGGGCCTCGGCCACTCGTCGCAGCAGATCAACGTGGCCGCCATGGTGTCGGTGTGGTACATGCTGGGCGCGCTCACGGTGGGTGCCGTGGTGCTCAACGAGAAGATCAGCCGCTCGGCCTTCGTACTGTACATCCTGTTCATCTCGATGGCGTCGGCGCACCACCTCCTCGTGGACCCCGGCATGGGTCCCGAGTGGAAGGTGGTGAACACCAGCTACTTCATGTACATGGCGGTGCTCGCCAGCATGATCCACGGCTTC
>DAINBS010000362.1:0-3021 GCA_036732805.1 Gemmatimonadales bacterium
ACTTCCCGCTCCGCCACGTGGACGACTTCGCCACGAACGTTCCCGGGCAGTGGATCGAGCACGGGGGCGTGATGCTCCCGATGTACCAGTCGGAAGCCCTGTGGGTGAACTTCAGCGGCCATTACCCGTTCGCTGTGAAGGTGGCTACCGGCAAGATCGACGCGGTGACCGGCACGGCACTGCGTCCGGGACTCACCCGCCGCCCGCAGAACTACCTGTCGATCCCCGAGCAGCCATGGCTCGATGGCTACTGCGTCGAGAAGGGCGTCATCCGCCAGTTCGTGGCCATGCCGCTCGGCGCCGGCTACACCGCGGAGGAGCAGATCACGGGCGCGGCGGAGCACGGCGGTCTGCAGCTCGTCGTCCATCCCATGAAGGCCGAGGCCTACGAGCGGCTGCGTGCGCAGGAGGTGACCCTGAGCCGAGCGGTCTTCTCGAAGAGCTTCGCGACATGCGAGGCACCGGCCACCGGCATGGGGCTTGCGCCCGGCGGGCGGATGCGCCAGGAGATCTACGACGACCCGCACGGACTCACCGACTGGGAGCAGGGCCAGACAGGCCGCTGCTTCGTGCACCTCGCCAACTCGCTCGTCTGGCGCCAGGTCACGGGGGAGCAGCCCCCGACCGTCCCGCCCACCGCGCGCGAATACGCACAGGCTGGCCTGCCATGGTTCGAGTACTACGCCGATGGACTCTCGGCGGTCGAGGGGTCGGGCATCCTCGAGGGGCTCACGAGCGTGATGAACCTCGGCAAGCAGAAGGGCGACGCACCGCTCCCCGAGAACGAGCCGGTTCATGCGACCCCCATCGTCGAGCTGCGCAGGGGTCTGAAGCGGGGGCAGGTGCGGGAGGGCCGGTTCTAGGGCGCTCGCCTCTGGGGCATGGGGTTCCCCGTGCCCGAGCCGCCGGACCGCCTCGCCGAGGCGCTCGAGGACCCAGCGTAGCTGTCGCGCTGGAGCGCCTGGGCGCCGCGCGCTAGAAGCTCAGGGGTTCTAGGGATCCATCGGCACGTCCAAAGAGCTCGATGTCCGCGAAGCCACCGCCACCGCGCTGGGGTTCCTCGTGGACCGCGGATCGGATGACCTGTGCCTCGCCCCAACGGTTTCATCCCCGTCCGCAGACGTCCGCGGCCCTGGTCGGCACATTGCCGCCCAGCCGCGCGCGCGGAATCGCGGCCTCGAGTCTCGCCGCCGTCGCCCGGCAGCGATCGACGGCGCCGCGCTCCCGCTCCTCCTCCAGCAGCGTCAGGAACGGCACCGTGTACAGCACGCCGATCTGGCGGGTCACGTCGTCCAGTTTCACGGTCGGGTCGGCATAACCGCGATAGGCATAGGTCTCGAGCAGGTTGCTGCGCAGGGTCGCGAGATCCACCGGCGCGTTCGCCACGGGCACGACGCGCCAGAACAACCCGTCGAGCCGGCCGTACGGCTGGAGCCATCCCATCCCCTGCTGCCCCACCGTCACGCTGAAGCACAGGGGCCGTCGCCACCGGTTGGTGCGCAGCATGTCCAGCAGGACCAGATCCGCCGCCAGCACCAGGGTCCCCGCGGTGGGCCTGGCGTCCAGCGTGATCGACGGCGGCATGGGAGTGTCGGCCGGAAGGCCCAGGTCCTGGGCGGCGCCCTCGACCGGGATCACGAGCGTGGTGTCCGGCCACTCGCGCGGACCCAGCGCGAGCCGCGCCTCGCGGGTGACTGAGACGGGGAACGTCGAGTCGCGCCGCACCATCTGGTCCACGTACCAGAACGTGTTGGTAAGCGGCCGGTTCACGATCCGGACGTCGGGCCGCACCCCCTCCACCGCGTGGACGTACAACAGCGGGAACGTGTCGTTGTCGCCGGCGGTGAACAGGATGGCGTCGCGCGGCAGTCCGCCGAGGAGATTCTTGGCAAAGTCACTCGCGAAATACCGGTCGGACGCGTCACGCGCCGCCCAGTTGCCCACGAGCTGCGCCACGGGCACGAGTAGCAGCAGGACCGCGCCGAGCGCCGCGACGACGCGCCGGCCCCGCGACAAAAGCCGCGCCGCCTCCTGGAGCATGACGCCACACCCGTACGCCGTCGCGATCCCGAAGGTCACGCACACGGGCAGGTAATGGCGGTCGAACGGCCGGAAGAAGTTGGCCGGGATGTTGAAGTAGAGAACGGTCGCCGCCGCCTGGAGCACCAGCACCAGCGTGAAGGCCGTTCCCAGGCGCCGATTCCGGCGCCAGAGCTGCGCGAGCCCCACGATTCCGACGAGGGCCGGGAGCGCGCCGATGGGGCCCAGGGGGCCGTCCCACCGGAAGAAGTTGGCGCCCATCACCCGCACGAGGTCGGCAGTCTGTTCGCCCCAGAACGCCGCCTTGCGGGGGAACAGGTCCACCAGGAATCCGCCCCCCATCTGCTGCAACGACACGTAGTCCCAGAAGCGCGTCCAGGTGCGGGCGTCACCCATGTTCAGGATGGAGTCCGTGGAGGCCGCGATCGGGATGATCAGCAGCTGGACCGCGAGGCCGGCCGCGAGCCCGCCTGCGCCGCCCAGCCACGCCCGCGGGCTGGCGAGGGTCCGCGGGTGCCGCACCAGGATCCAGCCGAGCAGGGCGGGGAGCAGCAGGGCGTTGGTGCGGTGGACGCTGAAATCGAGCCCGAACAGCAGGCCAAGCCATACGAGCCGGCGCCAGGCGCGGGGCTCATCCGCTTCCTCCCACCAGCGCAGCATGGTCCACAAAATGAGGGCGGTGAACACGGCCGTGAGGATGTACGGCGTGAACTTGATCGCGTGCTCCCACAGCGTCTCGCTGAACGCGAAGGTGAGCGCGCCGAGGGCCGCGCCCGCGAGGGGAGCCGCGGTTCGCGCGGGGGTGGTGGCATGCCCGTCGGCCGAGCGAGCAAGGCGCAGCGCCACGAGGTAGACGAGTCCCGCCGTCACGGCGGCCAGCGCCCCGGCAAACAGATTGAGGGTGTGAGCGGGCGAATCGAACGGGAGGCGCGTGACCGGCCAGCCGAGCAGCGTCAGCAGGAGGGAGCCGGGCGGCCCCGT
>DAINBS010000363.1:0-3016 GCA_036732805.1 Gemmatimonadales bacterium
GGGAATGGAACTGAGAACTCTGTTTCATAGCTCGGGAGTCGTGTGGGTCGGATTCAGTCCGGATGGCAAAAATGTTGCCGCGAAAGGACCAGACGAAATCGGGCCTGGCAAGGTCGAAGTGTGGGACATCGCGAGCGGCGCGTCGGCACCGGTCCGCTCCCAGTAGCGCAGCAGGAACATCAGCAGGTGCGGCGTCGGGAACTTGGGCGCGCGTCCGAACCCGCCGCGCTCGCGGTCGAACTGCCCGGCCAGCTCGATGTACCCCTGTCGCAGCGTGGCTTCGTCGAGCGCGGCCGGCGCGTCACCGGCCCCCGCGTGCTGGACGAGCGCGTCGTGGATGGCCGCGGCCGACTCGGCCAGCTGGTCGCGCTTGGCGGTCCATGCCTCACGGAGGCGGGGGATGAGATCGAGCATGCCAATCCGGCCATAGCGCGATTCCCGGGGGATGTACGTGGCCGCGAAAAACGGCCGCCGGTCGGGCAGCATGAGAATCGTGAGCGGCCAGCCCCCGTGGCCGATGAGCAGCTGGGCCACCGTCATGTAGATGCCGTCGATGTCCGGCCGTTCCTCCCGGTCCACCTTGATGTTCACGAACGCCTCGTTCATGAGGCGGGCCACCTCGGGATCCTCGAACGACTCGTGCTCCATGACGTGGCACCAGTGACACGTCGCGTATCCGATCGACAGGAACACCGGCCTGGCCAGGTCGCGGGCCGCGGCAAAGGCCTCCTCACCCCAGGGGTACCAGTCCACCGGATTGTGGGCGTGCTGAAGCAGGTAGGGGCTCTTCTCATGGATGAGACGGTTGGCCGGCATGGAGCCCCGGGGTCTGGCGTGGTCTGAACGGCGGTGCCTGGGCGGCATGGGTGGCAGCGGGGTTCGACGCGACCCTGCCCTTACTGCCCTTACTGCCCTTACTGCCCTTACTGCCCTTACTGCCCTTACCGCGTAGAGTAGCGCCCCCGGCCCCGACCGCGTAATGTGTCCCCCCATGACGAATCCCCCCACCCGCGCCGAGCAGGACAGCCTGGGACCCGTGGACGTCCCAGCCGACCGGCTATGGGGCGCGCAGACCGAGCGCTCGCGCCGGAACTTCACGATCTCGGGCGAGCGGATGCCGCGGGAGTTGCTGCACGCGCTGGCCCTCGTGAAGAAGACGGCGGCAGTGGTGAACCGGGACCTCGGCTTGCTGGACCCCGCCAAGGCCGCGGCCATCTCGACCGCGGCGGACGAGGCGCTGAGCGGCGCGCTGGACGGGGAGTTCCCGCTCGTCGTGTGGCAGACCGGGAGCGGTACGCAGACCAACATGAACATGAACGAGGTGCTGGCGAACCGCGCGAGCGAGCTGCTCGGCGGCGAGCGCGGCACCCGGCGCCTCGTGCACCCGAACGACGACGTCAACCTCTGCCAGTCGTCCAACGACGTGTTCCCCACGGCCATGCACGTGGCCGCCGTGCACGCCGTGCGCACGCGGGCGCTCCCGGCCGTGGCCGCGCTGCGCGACGTGCTCGCCGCGAAGGCCCGCGCCTGCGACGACATCATCAAGATCGGGCGCACCCATCTCCAGGACGCGACGCCCATCACGCTGGGGCAGGAAATCTCCGGCTGGGCATCACAGCTCGATCACGGCGTGCTTCACCTCGAGGCCGCGCTGCCCCACCTCTGCGAGCTTGCCCTGGGCGGGACGGCCGTCGGCACCGGCCTCAACGCGCACCCCGAGTTCGGGGCGCGCGCCGCGGCCCTCCTGGCCGGGCTCACCGGGCACCCCTTCACGCCGGCCGCCAACCGGTTCGAGGCGCTGGCCGCGAGCGACGCCATCGTCCACGCGCACGGGGCCCTCAAGACGCTCGCCGCGTCGCTCACGAAGATCGCCAACGACGTGCGCTGGCTCGCGTCGGGTCCGCGGAGCGGGCTCGGCGAGGTCTCGATTCCCGCCAACGAGCCTGGCAGCTCCATCATGCCCGGCAAGGTGAACCCGACGCAGGCCGAAGCGCTGATGATGGTGTGCGCGCAGGTGCTGGGGAACGACGTCGCCATCAGCGTGGGCGGCGCCTCCGGCAACTTCGAGCTGAACGTGTTCCGGCCCCTGCTCATCCACGACTTCCTCCAGAGCTGCCGGCTGCTGGCCGACGGCTGCGACAGCTTCCGCGAGCGGTGCGCGGCAGGCATCGAGCCCAACCGCGAGCGGATCCGCGAGCTGCTCGAGCGGTCGCTCATGCTGGTGACCGCCCTGAACCCGCACATCGGCTACGACAACGCGGCGAAGATCGCCCGGAAGGCGCACGCCGAAGGGACGACGCTGCGCGAAGCGGCCCTCACACTCGGCCTCGTCACGGCGGAGCAGTTCGACGCCTGGGTCCGGCCCGACGCGATGATCGGGCGCCCGCCGTCGGGGTTGGCCTGATGCCCGCGACCTGGCCTTCGGCCATCCGGACCCACGCTGCCGTGCTGGTGGCCGTGGTCCTGGGCGCCGTGGGCCCCGCGCGCGCCCAGCAGCCGTTTCCCTACCGGATCTCTTCGGGACGCGAGACCGTGCTGCTGGCCGCGGGAGGTGCGGCTTTTGCCGCGGGCCTCCTGGTCACCGCCGAGCTGGACGTGCTCACGCCGGAAGACGTCGCCGCCGCGAATCCGCAGGACGTCAACGCCTTCGACCGCCCGGCCACGACGCGGTGGTCTCCGGACGCAAGCGCCCTGAGCGATGGCACCCTGGTCGTGACGGTCGGCGCTCCCCTCGTGTTCCTCGCGCTGGCGCGCGAGCGCTCGGCCAGGTCGACGATCGCCCTCATGTTCGGGGAGACGATCCTGCTCACGAACGGTATCGGCCAGCTCCTCAAGGCCTACACGCTTTTCGCCAAGGATGACGAGTACGTCGTGCAGGAGGGGCAGGTGATGATCGTGGACGAGTTCACGGGCCGTGTGCTTGCCGGACGCCGTTACAGCGACGGCTTGCATCAGGCGATCGAGGCCAAGGAGAACGTCAAGATCGAGGGCGAAACCCAGACGATGGCGACGATCA
>DAINBS010000364.1:0-2964 GCA_036732805.1 Gemmatimonadales bacterium
ACCGCCGGGATCACTCCTCCGGCAGGCGTTTCCCGGCGATGGTCTCGTGGATCCGCGCCGCGGTGGCCGGACTGATCAGCTTGATGACCAGGTAGACCACGAAGCCGATGGCGGCCAGCCACAGCAGGTTCATCAGCAACGACAGGGCAAAGCCGAGCAGCCCGAACACCAGCTTCAGGGCGAAGAACACGACGATCGCGAGTACGGCATAGCCCAGCAGTGAGCGCATCGCTTCCTCCCATGAGCCCGTGAAGCCGCCTTGGCGATTCCCGGCGGCCGGCGTAGTATCGTACGATACTAGGAGCGCACCGGTTTCAGCTCAAGGCGGACGCGCATGGCGGCACCCGATGTGCTGGTCGTCGGCGGCGGGATCGTTGGGGCGGCGGTCGCCCATGCGCTCGCCACGGCCGACGTCGCGGTGGAAATCGTGGACAGCGGCGCCGAGCCCGGCATCGCGACCCCGGCGTCCGCGGGCATGCTCGCTCCGCTCATCGAAGCCCACGCCAACGAGGCCCTGCTGGGCTTTGCCGTCCGCGGCCGGGATCTCTACCGCGAGCTGGCGCCGTTGCTCGCCGAGCAGGCGGGCGTGGACATCGGGCTGTGGCTGGACGGGATCATCAAGCTCGCATCCACGGAAGCCGAGGAGACGCAGGGGCGGAGCATCGCGGCGTCGCACCGGCAGCAGGGCCTCAACTCCGAGTGGCTCTCGGCCGGCGAGGTGCAGGCGCGCTGCCCCGGCATCGCGCCCGACGTGCGCGGTGGACTGCTGGCCCCGGAGGACGGCGCCGTGCAACCCCTGGCCGTCGTCGAGGGACTCCTCGTCGCGGCAACCCGGCGCGGTGCCCGCATCTCCCGCGGGGATCACGTGACCGCGCTCGAAACCGAGGACGGCCGGGTCACCGGTGTCCGCACCGCTTCGGGCCGGCGGCCGGCCGGGGCCGTCGTGATCGCGGCCGGCGCGTGGTCCGGACGGATCGGAGGCCTGCCGCGGCCCCTCTCGGTGGAGCCCGTCCGCGGCCAGATGGTCGCGTATACCTGGCCCGCCGACGAGCCCGGGGCCATCGTGTTCGGGGGCGGCGGCTATGTCGTCCCTCGGGGCGGGGAGGCGCTCGTGGGGGCCACCATGGAGTTCGTGGGGTTCGACGCGGGGGCCAATGACGCGGGCCGCGCGCACCTGGCGGGCGTCGCCGCGCGCATCTACCCCGCGTTGCAGGACGCCCCCATCCGGCGCGCGTGGGCCGGGCTGCGGCCCGGCACGCCCGACGGGCACCCCATCATCGGCCAGGACTCCACCTACCCCAACCTCTGGTACGCAACCGGGCATGGCCGCAACGGCGTGCTGCTCGCCCCCATCACGGGCGACGTGATCACGCACCTCGTACTGGGGAATCCGATCGAACAACTCGAGATCGACCTGACGCCCGTGCGGCCCTCCCGGTTCTGGGACCTCTGACCCGGATTCAACCGCCTGGTTGAATTCGGAACCTCTTGAGTGGCCTGCCCTTCGCGGGCCCACTATGTTTCCCGGCCTATGGAATTGGTCCCCTTGATCTCGGGGCGCTCCGGGCAGGTCCTCACTCCCGCAACGCAGGCTGCGCGCAAGCCCGGCTGGCTCAAGGTGAAGGCGCCCGGGGGTGCCACGTACGCCGACGTGAAGCGCCTCATGCGGGACCTGAAGCTGAATACGGTGTGCGAGGAAGCGCACTGCCCCAACATCGGCGAGTGCTGGGACCATCGCGCGGCCACGTTCATGATCCTGGGCGACGTGTGCACGCGGAACTGCGCGTACTGCGCGGTGGCGCACGGCACGCCGGTCCCGTACGACGCGGACGAACCGGCCCGCCTGGCCGACGCCGTCACGCAGATGGCGCTGCGGCATGTCGTGATTACGAGTGTCGACCGCGACGACCTGCCGAACGGGGGCGCGGAGGCGTTCGCGATGTGCGTCCGCGAGATCCGCGCGCGCATGCCCGACACCTCCGTCGAGCTGCTCATCCCGGACTTCAAGGGCTCGGACGCGGCGCTCGCAATCGTGGTGGACGCGCGGCCCGACATCCTCAACCACAATCTCGAGACGGTCGAGCGGCTCTATCGGATTGCGCGTCCCGGCGGGCGCTACGCCCGCGCGCTGCGCCTGCTGCGGCGCGCCAAGGAGGTGGCGCCCGACGGGCTCACCAAGTCCGGCATCATCTGCGGCCTGGGCGAGGAATGGGACGAGCTGCTCGTGGCGATGCGTGATCTCCGCGAGCAGGGCGTCGACATCCTCACCCTGGGCCAGTACCTGCGGCCCACCGGGGGCCACCTGCCGGTGGCCCGCTTCTACACGCCTGGCGAGTTCGCCGAGCTGCGGCGGCTGGGCGTCGCCATGGGGTACCGGCACGTCGAGAGCGGTCCGCTGGTCCGCTCCTCCTATCACGCGTGGGAGCAGGTCCAGCACGCCGAGGCCGCCAGGTGAGCGCGGGCCCGGAGCCTGCCACCACGCTCGACCCCGGCCGGAAGGCGTTCTATCACGATCTCCTGCGCCGGATGCTCCTGGTCCGCCGGTTCGAGGAGCGGGCGGGCGAGGCGTACTCCCAGGGCCGGATCGGCGGTTTCTGTCACCTGTACATCGGCCAGGAGGCGGTGGCGACGGGCTCACTCGCGGTGCTCCGGCCCGACGACTACGTGTTCGCGGCCTACCGCGAGCATGCGCACGCCCTGCTGCGCGGGACGAGCCCGCGCGCGGTGATGGCGGAGCTGTTCGGCAAGGCGGCCGGCTGCTCCGGCGGCAAGGGCGGGTCGATGCACCTGTTCGACCGGGCGAACAACTTCCTCGGCGGCCACGCCATCGTGGGCTCGCACATCCCGCTCGCGGCCGGGGCGGGCTTCGCGATCAAGTCGCGCGGCACCGACCAGGTGTCGGTGGCCTACTTCGGCGAAGCCGCGGTCAACATCGGCGCGTTCCACGAGACGCTGAACATGGCG
>DAINBS010000365.1:0-2927 GCA_036732805.1 Gemmatimonadales bacterium
GTGGCAGCTCACGAAGATGTCGGCGAGTCCGGCCAGCTCCTCCACGTGGGGCCGCAGCTGGGCGGCGCCAAGCGCGCAGTTGAACCCGACCGTGAGCAGCGGGGCGTGGCGCACCGAGTGCCAGAAGGCCGGCACCGTCTGGCCGGAGAGCGTCCGCCCGCTCGCGTCCGTGATGGTGCCCGACACCATCACCGGGATCGGCCGCCCGAGGCTTGCCGCCAGCGTGTCGATGGCGAACAGCGCCGCCTTGCAGTTCAGCGTGTCGAACACCGTCTCGACCATGAGGGCATCCACGCCGCCGTCGACCAGCGCGGCGGCCTGCTCCCCGTACGCCCTGGTCAGGTCCTCGAAGGTCACGTTGCGCAGGCTGGGGTCGTTGACGTCCGGCGAGATGGAACCCGTGCGGTTCGTGGGCCCGATGCTGCCGATGACGAAGCGGGGCCGTGCGGGCGTCGCGTACGCGTCGGCGGCCTCGCGGGCAATCCGGACCGCGGCCAGGTTGATGGCCGTCACCAGGTGCTCGGTGCCGTAGTCCGACTGCGAGATGGCCTGCGCGTTGAAGGTGTTCGTTTCGATGAGATCGGCCCCCGCCTCGAGGTAGGCGCAGTGGATCTCCTTGAGCACGTCCGGGCGCGTGAGCGCGAGCAGGTCGTTGTTGCCGCGCAGGTCCCGGGGATGGTCGCGCAGGATCTCGCCCCGGAAGTCGTCCTCCCCGAGCCCGTACGACTGGATCATCGTGCCCATGGCGCCGTCGAGGACGAGGATGCGCTGGGCGAGGAGCGTGGCCAGGCGGGTCACGGGCGGGAACCGGCGCAAGGTGCAGAGGGCAGGGTGCACAGTGCAGAGCGCTGGATGTCCAGTGCAGGGGGCAGAGGGCATGGTGCAGCGGTTGACATGTCGGCCGGCGCGGGCCGGCTTCGCGCCACGGCGACCCGGTGCGGTCGCACGCGGGTGTGCCACTGCACTCTGCACCCTGCTCTCTGCACGATCATCTCGTCACACCGCTCCCTCACAAAAAAAGCCCGGGTCGCCAACGCGTCCCCGGGGGTCGGGCGTTTTAGCGACTTGTTTAACGTGGCTGCAATAGGCCGCAAATCACCACGACGTCAATTGTGGATTCAACGTAACCACTCCACCGGACCGGCGCCACTGCGGGGGCGCGCCCGGCCCCGGGGCCTTCACAAACGCCGTACCGGACGGCAGTCTCAGGGAGGGTGCGGAAGGAGCGGAGATGCTGGAGACGGCGGAAGTCGGCAACAAGCTCGGCAAGGACATCTACAAGAAGGAAGCTCCCGGCGTCCGGACGGCACTGCTGGCGGTGCAGCAACGGATTGCCACCACCGATCTCGCCCCGATCATCGTGATCGGCGGCGCGGAGGGGGCCGGGAAGAGCGAGACCGTGTCGCTGCTCCTCGAGTGGATGGATACCCGGGGCATCGAGACCCACGTGATGTGGGAGCCGAGCGACGAGGAGCGCGAGCGGCCCGAGTTCTGGCGGTTCTGGCGCGCGCTGCCTCCCCGCGGGAAGATCGGGATCTTCTTCGGCTCGTGGTATACCCGACCCGTCGTCGAGCACGCCCTGGGCGAGATCGACGCCGTGGAGTTCGAGCGGGCCATGCGGCGGATCCACGAGTTCGAGCGCATGCTCACGGCCGAGCACTTCCCCGTGCTCAAGTATCACCTCCACATCTCCAAGAAGGTCGAGAAGAAGCGGCTCAAGGAGTTCTGGGACGACCCCGCCAAGCGCTGGCGGGTGCACGAGAACGCCAAGAAGTACTTCAAGCGGTACGACGACTTCCGGCGCGTGAACGAGGAAATGCTCCGGCTCACGAACTCGGGGTTCGCGCCGTGGACGGTGGTGGAGTCCGGGGACAACGAGTACCGGAACCTCACCGTGGCTACCTCGATCCTCCAGGCCCTGGAGGAAGCGGCGGGGGAGGCCGAGGCGCGGGCCGCGGCCAAGCATCCGAAGGGGCCCCCGCCGTTGCCCCGCCCCAAGCGCCGGAACGTGCTGCGCCAGCTCAGGATGACGCGGAAGGTCTCCGACAAGCAGTACGAGAAGCGCCTCGCGGCGGCCCAGGCGGAGATCGGCCGGCTCACGCGCGACCTCGAGGGGGCGGGTCGCTCGCTCCTCGTGCTGTTCGAGGGACCGGACGCGGCGGGGAAGGGAGGGGCGATCCGCCGGCTCACCCAGGCGATGAGCCCCTATGCGTACCGAGTCATCGGCATCGCGGCTCCAACCGACGAGGAGCGTGCGCACCCCTACCTCTGGCGGTTCTGGCGCAATCTGCCCGGCCACGGGCGGGTCACGATCTACGATCGCAGCTGGTATGGCCGGGTCCTCGTCGAACGGCTCGAGGGGTTCGCGCGTCGGGAGGAGTGGCAGCGCGCCTACTCGGAGATCAACGACTTCGAGGAACAGCTCGCCGAGGGCGGCGCCGTGCTCGTCAAGGTATGGATTGCCATTTCGGCGGACGAGCAGCTCCGCCGGTTCAAGGACCGGCAGAAGACGCCGTTCAAGCAGTACAAGATCACCGATGAGGACTGGCGGAACCGCAGGAAGTGGGACGCCTACGAGGCCGCGGCCTGCGACATGATCGAGCGCACGAGCACCTCGGTCGCCCCGTGGACGCTGGTGGAGGGGAACGACAAGCACTGGGCGCGCGTGAAGGTGTCCGAGACCGTGCGCGACCGGCTGCTCGCGGAGCTGTGACGGGGCAACCGTCCGCCGGCCGCCCCACGCCGCGATGACGTGCGCGCCGACCGCATCTCCACACCCGTGAAGCGGCCATCCGATCGGCGGACGCGGATCTATGCGGTGGTCCGCAGGATTCCCCGGGGGCGCGTCGCGACGTATGGCCAGGTCGCGGCGCTGGCCGGACTGCCCGGACAGGCCCGGCAGGTGGGGTACGCCATGGCGGCCCTCG
>DAINBS010000366.1:0-2917 GCA_036732805.1 Gemmatimonadales bacterium
TTCCGATCGCGCGGGCGCGGGACCTGCTCGCCCTGTGGGCCGAGTACGCGGTCACCGGACCCGACGAGCTGTACATGGACCCGTTCCTGGATCTCCCTCCCGGCGGCGGGGACGGCGTGTGCGGGCTCAACGTCTGCTACACCGGACCGGCGGACCAGGCGGAGCGCGTCCTCGCGCCCATCCGCAAGGTCGGGACACCGGTCGCCGACGGCGTCGCTCCGGCCGACTACGTTGCGCTTCAGCGGGCCCACGACATCACCGACCCGCGCGCCGTGGGGATGTACCTCAAGGGCGGCTTCATCCCGGCGATCCCGGCCAACCTCGTGGACGCGATCCTGGCCGGGTTCGAGGCGCATCCGGCCCGCTCCACGAGCTTCTTCTTCCAGCACAGCGGCGGCGCCATCGGGCGGGTGGCGAACGACGCCACGGCGTTCTCACACCGCGAGGCCAAGGCCAACATGATGACGCTGGTGGCCTGGAAGATGGGCGACGACCCCAGTGAGCACATTCACTGGATCAAGCAGTACTGGGCCACCCTCGAGCGGTTCACGGACGGGTTCTACGTCAACGACACCGACCTGGAAGCCAATACCGCGACGATCGACGCCAACTACGGGGCCAATTACCCGCGGCTTGTGACGATCAAGAACCGGTACGATCCGAAGAACCTGTTCCGGTTGAATGCGAACGTGAAGCCGACGTGACGAACGCAGGTTGCAGGATGCAGACTGCAGATTGAGCGCCGCCGCCTCAATCGGCAGTCTGCATTCTGCGCTCCGCGATTCGCCGCCCCTCCGCCCCCGGCGCCGTGGCGTTCCCTGCCCGCACCGGCCGCATCCGCAACCGCGCCGCCAGCAGAAGCGCCAGGATCCCGGCGTAGACGAGCGGCTCCCGCGTGTCGGCCTTCACCTGCCAGTAGAAGTGGATCACGCCCAGCAGCGCCGCCACGTACACCAGCTGGTGCAGCCGCTGCCAGCGGCGCCCGAGCCGGCGGATCCAGCCTCTGGTCGAGGTGACGGCCAGCGCGAGCAGTATCAGGAACGCCGCGAACCCCACCGTGATGTACGGCCGCTCCATCACGTCCTCGAGCAGAATGTCGAACGCGAAGAACAGGTCGAGCACGACGTACGTCAGGAGGTGGAGCGCGACGTAGAAGAACGCGAACAGGCCGAGCATGCGCCGCATCCGGACGACCTGGTTCCAGCCGGTCAGGCGGCGGATGGGCGTCACCGCCAGCGTGATCATCAGCAGCGTGAGGGCCCACCACCCGGTCCGATGCGTGATGTCCTCGATCGGATCGGCGGTGAGGTTGCCGCGGAGCCCGTCCACCGCGAGCACGACCGCGGGCAGGGCGGCGAGAACGAAGGCGGCCGCCTTGAGGATGCGGAACCCGCGCATGGTCAGAAGTTCTTCCGCAGATCCATGCCCGCGTACAGGGAGGCCACCTGGTCGGCGTACCCGTTGAACGGGAGCGTCTTGCGCCGGCGGAACTCGCCGATGCGGCGCTCGGTGGCCTGACTCCAGCGGGGGTGATCCACGTCGGGGTTCACGTTGGCGTAGAACCCGTACTCGCTGGACGCCTGCGCCTGCCACGTGTTCAGGGGCTGGTCGCGCACCAGGCGAATCCGGACGATGGACTTGATGCCCTTGAACCCGTACTTCCACGGCACGACGAGCCGGATGGGCGCGCCGTTCTGCGGGAGGAGTGTCTTACCGTAGAGCCCGACGCTCAGGAGCGTGAGCGGATGCAGGGCCTCGTCGAGCCGGAGCCCTTCGATGTACGGCCAGTCCAGCACGCGGCGGCGCTGGCCGGGGAACTGCGCCGGATCGAGCAGCGTCGTGAACTCGACGTACCTGGCGTTCGAGGCCGGCTCCACGCGCTTGAGCAGGTCTCCGAGGCGAAAGCCGAGCCACGGGATGACCATGGACCACGCCTCCACGCACCGCATCCGGTACACGTGCTCCTCCGGCGGGAACAACCGGATCAGCTCGTCCACGTCGTACACCCCGGGCTTCGCGACCTCCCCCTCGATGGCGACCGTCCACGGCCGGGCCTTGAGCGAGCCGCCGTGCCGCGCGGGATCCTCCTTACCGGTCCCGAACTCGTAGAAGTTGTTGTACGTCGTCACGTCCTCGAACGGCGTCAGCGCCTCCTGTTGCGCCGACCCGGCCGTGGCGTTGCCTTCGGCGCGGCCGCACGCGGCGAGCAATGCCGGTGAGAGCACGCCGCCGGCCACGGCCCCGGCCGCCGCACGGATGAACGCACGACGGTTCCGGTACAGGGCGTCGTCGGTGATCTCGCGGGACGAGACATCGGGTGGACGGCGTATCAGCATGGCACTCGGGTCCGGTGGGCTGGGGTCAGTCTGTGAACACTGGGGCGGGGCTCGAAGTTCCCCGGCGAGCGCGGGATGAGGCGGGATTGAGCGCGATCGAGCGGGATGGGGCGGGGTATCCCGCTGCATCCGGCCTCATCCCGCTTTCAACGCGAGTCGCACTGTGGTGCCCACCCCCGCCTCGCTCTCCACCGCGATCCGCCCACCCCACGATTCGACCAGTCGCCGGCAGATGGCGAGTCCGAGGCCGGCGCCGCTCGTCGTGGTGGAAAACTGGGGCTCGAGCACCCGGGGCAGGTCGTCGGCCGGGATGCCCCGTCCGTTGTCCTCGACCGCGACCTCGAGGTCCGCGCCCGACGGGCGAAGCCGGATCGTGACCCGCGATGCGCCGGCGGCGCGCGCGTTCTCCACCAGGTTGATGAGCACTTCCTTGAACTCGTCGCGGCGGGCCAGGGCCGGCGCCGACGCCACGCCGTCCACGCGCACGACCTCCTCCTCGCCCAGGGCGTAGAGCGCGGCCGTATCCCGCGCCACGTCCCCCGCGTCCAGGTCGTCTCCCTGTACGTGGACCAGTTCCCCGA
>DAINBS010000367.1:0-1519 GCA_036732805.1 Gemmatimonadales bacterium
AGAGGTCGTCGTCGCGGAGGATCTCGCCAAGGGCTACGGCGATCGGCTGCTGTTCGAGGGCATGAGCTTCCGGCTCCCGCGCGGGGGCATCGTGGGCGTCATCGGCCCCAACGGCGCCGGCAAGACCACGCTGTTCCGCATGATCATGGGTCAGGAGCCGCCCACCGCCGGCCGCCTCACCGTGGGGCAGACGGTGGTGGCCCGCTACGTGGACCAGTCCCGGGCCGCCCTCGACGCCAACCGGACCGTCTTCCAGGAGATCACGGGCGGCGAGGACGTGCTGGACTTCGGCGACCGCGAGGTGAACGCGCGCGCCTACTGCGCGAGCTTCGGCTTCCGCGGCGCCGACCAGCAGCGCAACGTGGGCACCCTGTCAGGCGGCGAGCGGAACCGCCTCCACCTGGCCAAGCTGCTGCGCGGCGGCGGCAACCTCATCCTGCTCGACGAACCGTCGAACGATCTCGACGTGGACACGCTGCGGGCCCTCGAGGACGCCCTGCTCGCGTTCCCCGGCTGCGCGGTGGTCGTGAGTCACGACCGCTGGTTCCTCGACCGCGTCGCGACGCACATCCTCGCGTTCGAGGGTGACAGCCAGGTGTTCTGGTATGAGGGGAACTACCAGGAGTACGCCGCTGACTTCCACAGGCGAAAAGGCACGGAGGCCGACAGGCCACACAGGATCCGGTACAGGCGGTTGAGCGGTTGAGCGGTCAGGGAGGTGGGAGGTTGCAGCGTTCCTGCAAACCGCGCACCTCTCCGTCCGCTTGCCGTCTTGCCGTCTGGCCGTCTGGCCGTCTCCCCTATCCCCTATCTCCCACCGCCTACGCCCTGGGGCCCCGTCACGCGCCCGACATCCACGGTTACCGTCCCCCCATCCGCGCGCTGCCGATTCTCCGCCCGCACGCGGTGCACGCGCGCTTCCCAGGCTTCCTGCGCGACGCGGTTCGCCACGACGTTCTCCGGAAGCGGCTTCCCGGGCCGCGCGTCCACGAACCCGAGCACGCCCGCCGCGCCGAAGGTGAGGGCGAGCGCGATCTGCGGCCCGGCGTCATCGGTGAAGGCCGGGGTCACGAAGTACGCGGCCGTGGCGACCGCCAGGCCGAGACCCAGGCGAGCCCACGCCGGCCCCTCCGACTGGTGCTCGGGCAGGGGGACCGGGCGCTCCGGCGCCGCCACGGGATCGTCCGGCGAGCGCGTCACCTGCACCGGCAACGCCACCCGGCTGCTCGCACGGCCGCGCCCGTCCAGCGACGCGACCGTGAGCACGAAGCCTCCCGCAGGCGCCCGCGTGCCGCCCCGGCCCTGCGCGTTCCAGTACACGGTCGCGGTGTCACGCACCCGGTTCCGGTACACCGTATCGAGCACGGTGCCGTTCACGGCTTCGAGCGTCACCACGACGACGTGTGGCGTGTTGGCGCGGATGCGCACCGGCAGACCGGCCGCGTCGGCGGCAAACGACGCCCGCTCCGCCCGGACCTCCGCGATCGGGGTGCGTTTCCTCGCCTCGTCCAGCACGGCC
>DAINBS010000367.1:1529-2864 GCA_036732805.1 Gemmatimonadales bacterium
GCGCACGCGAGTACATCGCCATGGCGCCGCTGGGGCCCGAACACGAGGCGATCGAGATCGTAGTTCGGCTCGAGCCGGACCAGGTCCGCGTAGGCGGAGAGCGCCGAGTCGCGGCGGTCCCGGTAGAACTCCGAGGCGCCGAGGTAACTCAGGGCGGTGACCCGCTGCCGCCGGTCGAGTTTGCCGGTCAGGGCCTGACGCAGCAGCCAGCCGGCGGACTCCATTTCCAGTTCACGATACGCGCGGAGGCCCTGCGCCATGGCCCGCTCCGGCGACGCGGTCTGCGCGCGCGCAGCCACCGGGGTCGTCAGCGCGACCGCGCAGAGTGCCACGAAGGGTGCGCGGAATGTCATTGGCGCCTCGCCTGAAGTCGCAGCCCCGTGAGCCGGATCTCGGCGCCGGGTTCGACCGTGATGTCCCGCTCCAGCAGCTCGTAGCCATCCCGCTCCAGCTTCACGTGATGATCGCCGGCGGCGATGGGGACGTCGATGACCGGGGTCCGCCCGACCCGGCTGCCATCCACGACGACGAAGGCCCACGGCTCCGCCGAAATCCAGAGGCGCCCCGGTACCGGCATCGGGTCGGCGGGTTGTTCCTCCGACGCCCCCTGCGCCTGGGGCTCCGGCAGGAACGTGGGCAGCTGCTGGCTGGCCACCCACCCGGTGCCCAGCACGGCCGCGAGCACGAGCCCGGCCGCTACCACAACCCGCCGCCGCGGCCGCGCCTGCGGCTCGGACGGACGGAGCGGGACGGTCGTAGCCGTCCCCACGGTCTGGACCCTATGCGACGGCAGCGATCGCCGGGGCTTGCGCCCGCCCATCGCGGTGAGGAACTCGGTGACATCGTCGAACCGGTCGTCCGGACGCTTCCGGAGCGCGCGCGCCAGGCCGTCGGCCACCGGGGCCGGGAGGTCAGGACGATAGACCTGTACCGAGGGCGGCACCTCGGAGCAGTGGTTCTGGACGATCTGCCCCACCGATTCGGCCGCGAAGGGGTTGCGGCCCGTGAGCAGCTCGAACGTGAGCACGGCCAGCGCATACTGGTCCGCGCGGCCGTCCAGCGGCTTGCCGTACAGCTGTTCGGGCGACATGTACAGCGGCGTGCCGAGCGTGCCGCCCGTTTGCGTCAGCCGCGGATTGCCGAGGGCCTTGGCCACGCCAAAGTCGCACACGTACGCCCACCCGTTCTCATCGAGCATGACGTTGGCGGGCTTCATGTCGCGGTGCACGACGTCGCGGCGATGGGCGTAGTGGAGCGCGCCGGCGATCTGCTCGACGAGCCCGAAGCAGTCGTGCAGGTCCAGCGGGCACAGGTCGCGCAGCAGCTCCTCGAGCG
>DAINBS010000368.1:0-2853 GCA_036732805.1 Gemmatimonadales bacterium
AACGCCGGGTACTTCCCAACGGCGCTCCAGCACGCGGTCGTGGCGCGCGCAGTGCATCCCACCACGGTGCAGATCCAGGTGCCGCCCGAGGCCGTGCTCACGGGCGCGGCCAAGGCCAGCACCATCCAGCGCCTCGATGGGTCCGGCGCCCGGGAGCGGTTCACCTGGGTGATCCGGGGCCAGCAGGGGAGCACCGTCGAGATCCGAGCGCGGTCCCAGAAGGGCGGGACCACCACCGCCACCGTGACGCTGAGGTGACCATGACGCGCAACGCGATGACAGGATGGGTGGTGGCGTGCCTTCTCGGGGCCGCCGCGTTCGGGGCGCCGGGGCTCGCCGGGCAACAGCAGCCCAGCGGGTCGGACCCGGAGCACAAGCTGCCGCTCACGTGGGACCGCTGGCTCGATCACGAGGAAATCGGCGAGCGCCTGCGGCTGATGCAGCGCACGTGGCCCGAGTTCCTCACCCTCCGGTCGGTGGGGAAGAGCTACGCCGGCCGGGACATGTGGGTGATGACCATCAACAATCCGCGCACGGGGCCCGAGGAGAACAAGGCCGCCATGTTCATCGAGGCCAACGTGCACGGCAACGAGATCCAGGGCGCGGAGGTGACCCTCTACACCATCTGGTATCTCATGGAGAACTACGGCCGGATCCCGGACGTCACGAAGCTCGTGGACGAGCGGGTGTTCCACATCGTGCCGAGCGTGAACCCGGACGGCCGCGACTACTTCCTCCACGGGGCTGGCGCCGGGTCGCGCACGGGACACATCCCGGTGGACGACGACGGCGACGGCGTGGCGGACGAGGACGGCGCCGACGACCTCAACGGGAACGGCGTGATCGAGCAGATCCGCAAGCACGTGCCGGGCGAGGGCGACTGGCGGATCAGCCACGACGACCCGCGCATCATGGAGCGCGTGCCGCCGGGGCAGACGGGTGACTGGGTGATGCTGGGCAACGAGGGGCTGGACAACGACGGCGACGGTCGGGTGAACGAAGACCCGGTGGGCGGCTACGACCCCAACCGCAACTACGCGTCCGACTGGCAGCCCAACTACATCCAGGGCGGGTCCATGGACTACCCGTTCCAGCTCCCCGAAGCGCGGGCGCTGAACGACTTCATGATGGCCCGGCCCAACATCGCGGGCATGCAGTCGTTCCATAACTCGGGCGGCATGATCCTGCGCGGGCCCGGCATGGCGTGGTACGGCGACTACCCGCCGGCCGACATCCGGGTGTACGACGAGCTGGGCGAGAACGGCGAGCGGATCCTGCCGTACTACGACTACCTGGTGATCTGGCGCGGCCTCTACACGGTGCACGGCGGGTCCATCGACTGGACCAACGACGGCCTGGGCATCGTGTCGTTCTCGAACGAGCTGTGGAACAACGGCCAGTACTTCAACAGTCCGCTGCTCCAGAAGCAGCAAGACGACCCCGCCTCGCCCATCGCCGGCCAGAAAGGCCGCTACTTCTTTGGCGACTTCCTGGAGATGGGCGACCAGTTCGTGGAATGGGCGCCGTTCGAGCACCCCCAGTTCGGCACGGTCGAGATGGGCGGATGGAAGAAGCTGTTCGGGCGGGTGAACCCCCGCTTCATGGGCATGGAGCTGTTCCACCGCAACATGGCGTTCACGCTCTACCACGCCGACCAGATGCCGCTGATGCGCGTCGGCGAAACGTCGGTGGAGCGCATGGGGGGCAACACGTTTCGGGTGCGCGTGGACCTGCGCAACGACCGGCTGATCCCCACGATCACCGAGCGCGCCCGCCGGAACCGCGTCGTGCGGCCGGACCTGCTCTCGGTGGACGGGAACGTCGAGGTCATCGCGGCGGGCTGGGTGCCCGACCGGCACCGTCCCGGCCCCACGGACATGATCGACCAGCACGACCTGAAGCGCATCCTGGTGCGGAGCGGCCACCCGGGCCGGACCACCCGCACCGTCGAGTACCTCGTCCGCGGCTCCGGGCCGATGACGGTGCGCTACTCGGCGCTCAAGGGTGGGACGGTGGAGACGACGGTGCAGCTGCGGTGAGGCCTGAAGCGTGAAACGTGAAACGGGCTCTGGGTCTGTTTCACGTTTCACTTTTCACCTATGATGGCACCTTGCCCGATCTCTGCCCCGGCCGCTTCCATTGGAGCCTGGCCCGCGCCATCTTAGCCCCCCATGACGGATCAGCCACCGCCCGACCACCGGCCGTCCGACAGCCACTTCTTCAAGCGGTACTTCGGGCACGAGGCCCCGGAGGACATGAGCCGGCGCACCGCCTTCATCCGGCGACGCGTGCACCGGGACCGGCGGCGGTTCGAGCGCCTCCAGATCGGCATCCTGGTGCTGGCGGCGGTGGCCACGGCCGTCTTCATCTACGGCTACGTCCAGCATCGGCGCGTCGAGCGGGCGCGAGCCGTCGCGGCGGACCTGTTCTACAGCATGAAGGTCCTGGAGCTGGAGGTCGCCCAGCTCCGGCTCACCGCCGAGGAGAAGTCGGCGTACGACGCCCGGCGGGAGGACCTCACCCGGCGGTACCAGGAGTTTCTCGAGGAGCTTGGGGTCTACAGCGCCACGACCCCGCAGGACGTCCAGGCCATCTACCGCGTGGTGCACCGCCTGGGCGAGTCCGAGATCAACGTCCCCAGGGAATTCGTGGACGAGGTGCGCCGGTTCATCCGGCGCTGGCGCGATTCCCCGCGGCTCACGACCGCACTGGCCCGCGCCCGCGAGAACGGCTACGGGCCGCAGATCGCCGCCACGTTGCTGGAACACGACCTGCCGCCCGAGCTGTTCTATCTGGCACTGCAGGAGAGCGAGTTCAGGACCGATGCCGTCGGGCAACCCACCCGGTTCGGGA
>DAINBS010000369.1:0-648 GCA_036732805.1 Gemmatimonadales bacterium
GGCTCGAAGGTGGGCTTCGTGAGCGAGAACGACCTGTACGTGCAGGACCTGGCAACCGGCGCCGTCACCCGGCTCACGCGCGACGGCTCGCGCACCATCCTCAACGGTCGGTTCGACTGGGTGTACGAGGAGGAGCTGTTCTTCTTCGCGCCGGATGGGGCCGACGGCTGGCGCTGGAGCCCGGACGGGACCCGGATCGCCTACTGGCAGCTCGACGCGAACGGCGTGCGCGACTTCCTGCTGATCAACAACACCGATTCCCTCTACTCGTTCACGATCCCCATCCAGTTCCCGAAGGCCGGCACCACGAACTCCGCGGCGCGCATCGGCGTGGTGCCGGCGACGGGCGGCGAAACGGTGTGGCTCCGGGTACCCGGCGACCCGCGCGAGAACTACCTGGCTCGGCTCGCGTGGGCGGCCAACTCGGACGAGGTCATCGTCCAGCACCTGAACCGGCTCCAGGACACGCTCACGGTCATGCTGGGCAATGGCCGGACGGGTGCCGTGCGGACCATCCTGACGGAGCGCGATGCCGCCTGGCTCGATGCCGTGGACGACCTGCTCTGGCTGGAGGGCGGCAAGCGGTTCACCTGGCTCAGCGACCGTGACGGCTGGCAGCGGCTGTACGTGATCAACCGTGACGGCAGC
>DAINBS010000369.1:658-2846 GCA_036732805.1 Gemmatimonadales bacterium
CGCGGGCCGTGACGCCCGCCGAGACCGACGTGATCAGCGTGCGGCTGATCGACGAGAAGGGCGGGTGGGTGTACTACTACGCCGCCCCCAACGATCCCACCCGGCGCTACCTGTTCCGCGCCCGGCTGTCGGGTGGCCCGCAAGTCGAGCGGCTCTCACCAGACACGCCAGGCTGGCACGGCTACTCGATCGCGCCGGACGCGCGCTACGCCGTGCACACGTACTCCAACAGCGAGACGCCCACGGTCACGGAGGTCGTGGAGCTGCCGTCCCACAGGGTGATCCGCACGCTGCAGGACAACGCGGCCCTGCGCGACCGGATGGCGCAGATCAAGCCGCGGAAGACCGAGTTCTTCCGGGTGCGGACGGTGGACGGCGTGGTGATGGACGGCTGGCTCCAGAAGCCGATGGACTTCGATCCGTCGAAGAAGTACCCCGTGCTGTTCCACGTGTACGGCGAGCCCGCGGCCCAGACCGTGACGGACCAGTGGGGCGGGATCCAGGAGCTGTGGCACCAGTATCTGGCCGACAAGGGCTACCTGGTCATGAGCCTCGACAACCGTGGCACACCGGCGCCGCGGGGGCGGGCGTGGCGCAAGTCCATCTACCAGAAGATCGGTCAGATGAACTCGCGGGATCAGGCGATGGGCGTGCTGGCCGTGATCGACAGCTTCCCGTTCGTGGACAAGACGCGCGTCGGCATCTGGGGCTGGAGCGGCGGCGGCTCGAGCACGCTCAACGCGATGTTCCGGTATCCGGACATCTACCAGACGGGCATGGCGGTGGCGCCGGTGCCCGACCTGCGGTACTACGACACGATCTACCAGGAGCGCTACACCGGGCATCCCGCGCTGAGCCCCGAGGCGTACGAGCAGGGCTCCCCGATCACCTTCGCGCAGCAGCTCAAGGGCAACCTGCTGGTGGTGCACGGCACCGGGGACGACAACGTGCACTATCAGGGCACCGAGGCGCTCATCAACAAGCTGATCGAGAGCGGCAAGCAGTTCACGATGATGGCGTATCCCAACCGCACGCACGGCATCTACGAGGGCCGTGGCACCACGCGGCACGTGTACGGGCTGCTGACCAAGTATCTCGAGGAGCACTTGCCCGCGGGGGCGCGGTAGGCGGACGGAGACGGACAAGAGGAGACGGATAGGAAGAGACGGACAAGGACGGCGCTGTAGGACCCTCCCCGCCCGTCTCCGTTTGTCCGTCTTCGCTTGTCCGTCTCCGTTCTGTCCGTCTCTGTTCTGTCCGCCCCTGCTCGTCAGGAGCTCTCATCCGCACTCGGCCCATAGATCCCCGGCAGGGGCACGTCGTGCAGCCGGAGGTAGACCGACAGCTGCCCCCGGTGGTGGATCAGGTGGCTCAGCATCCAGGTCCGCACCACCTCCGCTTTGGGCATCGTGGTGACCACCGTGCCGCCCGCCTTCATGGACCACGGGCGCAGGAACGCGTCGTCCGCCGTGGCCGCGATGGCCGTGCGGGCGCTCGCGACGTTCCGATCGAACACGGCGAGCAGCTCCTCCGAGGTGCCGTAGGTGATCCGCTGAGGGGGCGGCGCGCCGGGCGGTGCCACGTCCATCTCGTCCATCGTGCAGGCGCGCACGCCCCACTGGGGAATCTCGGCCAGGTGCGACGCGAGTCGGCCCAGCGTCATGGACTTGGCGTGCGGCTTCCACGAGGCCAGGTGCATCGGGACCCGCTCGAGGAGACGGCGCGTCACCGCCGTCTCGCGGTCGTACTCGGTGAGTAGCGGCTCAACGAATGACATGGCTCAGCTCCGGTGAACGCCCCGCGAAGATAGTGCGATGGGCCTCGGGACAGGCATCCGCTGACCGCCTCCGCCTGATCGAACGCCCGTTCGCTTCCCGGGAGCTGAGAGCGTTTCACTCCCGGTTCACGGCCTCTTCACCTGGTGAAGCCCATGTTTCTCACGTTCAGTGGACGACCGTGGAGCCGAGATGGACGACCGAGTGATCACCCTGCACCTCACGCCAAAGCAGCGCGACATGCTGCGGCGCGAAATCGGGCTCGATCCACTCGTGCTGCGGTTCCGGGTCGGTGAGCTTCGCCAGCGAGTTGCGATTCAGGAGGGTGACCTCGAGGAAGACAATCAAACTGAACTCGAGGAGCTCCTGCACGCGCATCCGTGAAGTGATAGAGGGTGGTGGGGTGGGGTGGG
>DAINBS010000370.1:0-2845 GCA_036732805.1 Gemmatimonadales bacterium
GAGCCGGCCGAAACCCCCTTTGCCTTTGCCGAGACCTACGGCCCCCGCGCCCGCGGGACGCCCGCGTATCGCGAGCACTTCGCGGTAGGCGACGTGCCCCCGGGCGAGTATGTTCTCTGGGTCGAGATCGAGGGCCGGAGGGTCTCCCGGACGGTGCATGTGGAGGCCGGGCGGCTCTCGTGGGTGGAGTTCCGACCGTAGCGAGGGCCCGGCGTGTTCATCGAGCTGGCCGAGTATCTCAAGTGCCCCGCCGAGCACGAGGACGCGTATCTCGTGCTCGCGACCGGCGCCATGAAGGGCCGGGCCATCCGCTACGGCACCCTGGGCTGCCCGGTCTGCCGCGCCGAGTACCTCATCGTCCAGCAATGCGTCCGGTTCGGCCCGCGCCCGAGCGTGCCGGAGGCGCCGTCCTCGGGGCTCCCCGCCGCGGACGCGGTGCATGCGCTGATCGGGCTCGAGAGCCCGGGTGGCTACGTGGCGCTGGTGGGCTCCGCGGTCGAGCTGGCCAACGAGCTCTCCACCTGGCTGCCCAACGTGCACTTCGTGTGCGTGAACGGCCCCGAGGGGACCACGGCGTCGCTCACCCGGAGCCTGGTGGAATCCACGGCCACGATCCCGCTGCGCGGCGGCGTGGTGCGCGGCGTCGTGCTGGGGGGCGAGTACCCCGCCGAGCCGTGGGAAAGCGAGGCGGCGCGGGTGACGCTCCGCGGTCAGCGCGTGGTCGTGCTCCGCGAATCGGTCGTGCCCCCGTCCGGCGTCGCGACGCTCGCGGCAGGCCGGGGCATGTGGGTGGGGCGAAAGAGCTAGCCGGATGATGGGGCGGGACAGTTCATCCCGCCAGTTCCGTCCCGCCGCCCTCCCCTGCGTACGCCCGCTCGATCAGGTCCTTGTACCGCTGCTCCACCACCCGGCGCTTGACCTTCATGGTCGGCGTCAGCTCGCCGCTTTCGATCGTGAAGTCCTCGGGCAGCAGCAGGAACTTCTTGGGCGTCTCGTAGGTCGCGAGGTCGCGCAGGTTGGCCATGACCTCGCGCTCCACGCGGGCCACCGCGTCGGGGTGCTTGAGGAGGGCCCCGTAGTCCGCGGTGGGGAGGCCCCGCTCGGTGGCCCACGCCTTCACGGCGTCGGGGTTCGGCACGACGAGCATGATGGGGAACTTGCGCTTGTCGCCGATCATCACGGCGTTCAGCAGGAACCCGCTCGTCTTGACCAGGTTCTCGATGGGCTGCGGCGCGATGTTCTTGCCGCCCGCCGTGACGATGATGTCCTTCTTGCGGTCGGTGATCCGGAGATAGCCCTCGGCGTCCAGCTCGCCGATGTCGCCCGTGTGGAACCAGCCGTCCGCGTCAATGGTCTCCCGCGTGGCTTCGGGCTTGTTGTAGTAGCCGCGCATGATGTTGGGACCGCGGGCCAGGATCTCGCCGTCGGACGCGATCCGCACCTCCACGCCGTCGATGGCGGGCCCGACCGAGCCCAGGCGCGGCCTGTCGAACGGGTTCACGCAGATCACGGGCGAGGTCTCGGTGAGGCCGTAGCCCTCGAGAATCGGCAGCCCGGCCGCGAAGAAGAACTTGGCGATGTCGGCCGAGAGCGGCGCCCCGCCCGACACGAAGAACCGGATCCGCCCGCCCGTGCGGGCGCGCAGCTTGGCGAACACGAGCCGGTCGGCGATCCGCCGCTTGAAGGCGAGGCCCGCCGGCACGGTCTGCCGGTTGAGCGTGAGATCCACCCACGCCTCGCCGTGACGCTTGGACCAGAAGAAGATCCGGCGCTTGAGGCTGCTGCCCGCGAGGGCACTCTCGAGCACGCGGCCGTAGATCTTCTCGTACAGGCGCGGCACGGCCAGCACGATGGTGGGGCGCACCTCCTGCATGTTGGCCGCCACCAGCTCGAGGCTCTCGGCGTAGCAGATCGTCACGCCGGCCTGGAACAGGCAGTAGTGCCCCGCCATCCGCTCGAAGCTGTGGGACAGCGGGAGCAGCGAGAGCGCCGAGTCCGAGGGGCCCACCGGCAGGCGTCGCAGGGCCGAGATCACGTTCGTGGTGAAGTTGCGGTGCGTGAGCATCACGCCCTTGGGGTCGCCCGTGGTGCCCGACGTGTAGATCAGCGTGGCCAGGTCGTCCGGCGAGACCGCGCGGGCCTCCCGCTCGTAGTCGGGATAGCGCCGCTCGGCCGCCGCGCCCAGCTGCTCGACCGCCTGGATCGTCGTCACCCCGGGGACGCTCGCGTCCCCCGCGAACATGATCACGTGCCGCAGGGCAGGCAGGTCCGCGCGGTGGTCGGCCACCTTGGCATACTGCCCGGCGTCGGCGACGAACACCGCCACCGCCCCGGAGTCGCGCAGCACGTAGGCCGCCTGCTTGGCCGGGAGCGTGGGATAGACCGGCACGTCGGCGCAGCGGATGGACAGGCACGCGAAGTCGGCGATGGCCCACTCGGGGCAGTTGGGCGCCAGGATCGCCACCCGGTCGCCCGGCTGGACGCCCAGCTCGCGGAGCCCGAGCGCCGTGCGCTTCACCCGGCGCGCCACCTCCTGGTGGGTGACGTCGTGCCAGACGCCGTTCGCCTTGTAGCGCAGGGCAGCGGCCTTCGAGCCGAACCGCTCGACGGCGTCAAGGAACAGGTCGTTGAGGTTCTGCGGCGTGCCCATCGGTGCCTCGGCCTCGCGCGGCCCTGCTAGTTGGTGATGAATCGAACCACGAACCGGGCCGGTGTGCCCGGGATGACTCCGCCCGCCGAGGTGAGTGCGACGGCCTCGACAATCGCCGAATCCGGCTGCACGCCGCCCGCCCGCCGCGCGGTGGCGAGCGCGAGGCCGCCCGCGCCCGACGTGGCCGTGACGGTG
>DAINBS010000371.1:0-2844 GCA_036732805.1 Gemmatimonadales bacterium
GCGGCCGTCAGCAGGACGACGCCGCGCGCGGCCTCGAGGCGCGCGAACGCCTGGAAGGCGCGCAGGAGTCGGATGGCTGGCGGGTCGGTCATGCCGCTGCCCCTTTCACGCTCACTCGGGTGTGGTGGGAGGCCGCGCGCGTCGCCGCAGAAGCAGTACCCAGAGGATCAGGGCCAGGCCGGCCAGTGCCGCCGCCCCAACCACCATCAGTCCGACCCCGCCCCACGGGCCCTCGACACGGCGCGCGCCGAGCGCGCCAAGCCACGCACCCAGAAACGAAGCTGCCCACACCACCAGCGGCGTGAGCAGCCAGCCGATCCTGCGGAGCCGGTGGCCGGCCGAGTCGGTCACCGCCGCGTGGTCACCGCCGCGAATCCGGCGTGCAGCACCAGACCGACCGCAAACACCAGGGCCATCACCGCGGCGTGAAAGGGGAGCAGCCGGAGCGCCGCGACCACGCCAAAGAGCACGATGGCGAGTCCCGCGGTGAGCAGGCCGGTGAGCAGGGGCGCGGGCTCGCGCCCGCCGCGGGCCAGGGTGGCCACGATCAGGGCGCCCAGCCACGCGAGCACCGCCGACCCCATCCACCAGACGGGGATGTACCAGAAGCCGCTGCCGCCGCCGATGGCGTCCCAGGTCCAGTGATAGAGGTTGAGCGGGCGCAGGATAGCCGTGTCCACGACGGTGAACACCAGGGCGCCCAGCAGCCCGACCATGGCCGCCCAGGCGATCCCGTCCACGGTGCGCGGCCGGACGCCGAGACTCGGGAAGTAGCTGAACACGATGCCGCCCACCGCGATGAGCGCCGCCTGCACCACGACCTCGGTCACACCCGTGAGCGCGCGCGACAGGAGGGCAAACGCCACCACGCCGACGACGGTGAGGATGCCAAGCTGGCATCCGCTCGTCAGCATCGCGCGGACGTCCGCGCGATCGTGGGCGGGGGAAACGGCAACGGTCATTGAGGTGGTCCGTTGTGGGAATGCCGGCCGGAAGCTAGCCGCCGCCCGGAGCGAGTTCAACCGCGCACGAAGAAGGCGCGCTGCGCGGTGGCGGTCGCGCCAGTCACCGTGTCCGTCACGCGGAGCCGGGCGAGGTGGATGCCGTGGGTACCGTCGGGCAAGCCGACGGCGAGCCCGGTGGTGAGCGGCCCGTCGCCCGGCGGGACCGTGAGGTCGTAGGCGAGTCCAAGGCTGGGTTTCGCGGCGGCGGCCTGCTTGGCCACGACCGCGAGATCCCGCACGGCCACCCGTTCGTCCCGGACATTGACGATTTCGAATTCCACACGCAGGCGCCCCGCGACCTGGCTCGTGGCCGTGATCCCGTACATCTCCCAGTAGAACCGCGCCGTGCCTCCGGCGTCGAAGTTCAGGGCCGGCCGCACCGTGACGGGCGGGCGTTCCCGCAGGCGGTCGGCACCCCGGTAGTCGTCCCCGAAATGCAGCTCGTCGGCGAGCACGAGGTCGGACAGGAGGCTCCGCTCGACCGCGGGCACCGCGAGCACGTAGCGGGCGCGCTCCGCCCGCCGGCACCCGCGATCGAGCAGCTCGAGCGAATAGACGTACGTCCCCGGGCGCAGGGTGAGCCGGAACTGCAGCCGTCGGTTGCGCTCGACGTCGGGCCGGAGCGTGCGGCTCAGCTCCCGCAGGTCCGCGCTCAGCACGAACAGCCCCAGCTGCGGGCGCGGGGTCGGGCAGGTGGATCCCGTCCACATCACGTGCACGTCCGTGTGGCGCCGGCCGTCGCGCACGTACTGGACGATCTGGTGATCGAGCGGTGCGAAGACCTCGTAGTCCTCGCTCACGTAGCCCGTGAGCCGCGTGCCACGGTTCCCCACCGCCACCAGGGCCAGATCGAGCGGCACGGATGCCGCGGGGACGCGGCCCGTCTGCGGCGCGGTCTCGTGGGTGCCCTCCGGATAGTACGCCAGGACCTGCGACCGATCCGGTGGGCCCGCCAGCGCCACGCCCAGGGGGATCCCCACCGCCACGATGGTCGCCGGGACGCCGGTGGGGGCGAACAGCCCGGGACGTCCTTCGGGCGCCAGTCGCCACACGACGTCGGCCAGGAGCAGCCGGGCCCGATGCACCACCAGGCGCTCGTTGTACGGCAGGAGGTAGAGCGGCCACGCCGCCTTCCACAGCGCGTCCACCGGGATGCGCCGGTCGGTTCCCCTGCTCCGGAGAACCGGGGAGTAGTGGTCGGCCTCCGGGATCTGCCGGACGCCTTCCGGGAGATCGACCAGGTCCCGCAGGGAATCCAGCGCGGCGAACCAGCGGGGCGCGTCCTCCATCACCCGCCAAGCGCTACCGTGCTGCCCGCGGAACGAGAGCGTCATGGCACGCACTTCGGCTTCTTCGCGGCCCCCGAGTCCGGTTCCGTCCGGCCAGCATCCCGCGACCCCGCTGGCGACCCTGGTCAGCGCGCACACCGCCACGTGGGCGCGCGCGCCCAGGGCATTCAGCGGCCACGGGGCCCGTCGCAGATTCAGGAAGAGCGCGGCAAGCTCCGCGAGCGCGGTGTCCTGGTCCGCCTCGCGGAACCGCGCGTAGAGGCGGTACTCCGGGGGCGGGTCGCCGAGCACGAAGCAGTCGCTGCACGGAAGCGTCCGCGGCGCATCGGCCGCGATGCTGTCGAGCTGTCGGAGCAGGTGGCGGACGCGGATCCAGCGTATGCCGGCGGCCACCAGCGGTGCCTCGGTATCCAGCGTCGCGGCGAGGGAATCGAACACCACGCGCCAATCCGCGGGCTGCGCGCTCGGATCCAGGTCCCACGAGATCCGCGAGTCCGGGCGTCCCGCTTCGACCGCCGCCTGCACCTGGAGCGCGGCGCCCGCGGCTTCGG
>DAINBS010000372.1:0-2783 GCA_036732805.1 Gemmatimonadales bacterium
CCGTGTGGGCCGCAGCAGCCTCCCGGACGGGTCGCGCTCGTCGAGCACGCGGTTGGCCTCGTCCGGGTTCTCCGGGCGGTAGCGGATCTGGTAGATCACACCGTCGCCGTCCAGGTCGTCCGCGGCGTCCTCGTCGAGCAAGCCGTCACGGTCGTTGTCCATCGGCCGGACCGAGCTGCGATTGCTCTGCGCGGTATTCAGGTAGAGGTTCGAACCGTCGGGGTTGTTCTGCGGCCGCAGGTAGAGCGCGCCGGTGTTGAGCAGGCGGGTGATCTCCGGGTCCCGGCCGTAGCGCGTGAGCACGTGCCGCATGAGCCACAGCACCGATTCGCTCCCCGTGATCTCGCCGCTGTGACGCCCGCCTTCGAAGAATGCCGCCGGCTTGTCCTCGGGGCGCCCCGTGGCCTTGTTGGTGACGGACACCTGCATGATGGGCCGCCCCTCGAAGCTCCGCCCCACCTCGTACAGGTCCACGAGCGAGTCGTACTGCTTTGCCCAGCGCTCGAGCCACGCATACATCACGTCCGCCGAGTGATAGCGGTCGAACGTGAGCGAGTCGCCGGCTTCGTACTCCGCCTCCGGGAACCGGTGCTGCAGAAAGAAGCTGACCCCGTGGCGTTCCCCCTTTACCGTGTGCCAGGACACTCTCCTCGCGGGGGTATCGGCGTCCTGCGAGGCGAGGGGGGACGGCGGGACCGCGAGGGCGAACAGGAATCCGGCGAGCGTGCAGCGCATGGTGTGCTCTCGGTTGAGGAGAGGCGTAATCACACGGTCCGAATCTGCCACGGGCGACGGGCGACCGCCAACACCAGCCATCCACGTGGCGCTCCACGCCCCGGCATGTCAGCTTCGGTACCATCTCCAGCCTTCGAGATCGATGGGTAAACGGATCGACGGGTCGAGGGATCGAGAAACGGACGCTCCGCCCCGCGCGCGGAGCTTCTGGCTGTGGGCCCCGGCCTTCGTGGCGCTGATCGTCGCCACCCTGGTCGTGGACACCAGGCCCGCGCCGCTCATGCGCGGCCTGTCCCTCACGCTGCTCGGGCTGGCGGTGCTCTTCGGGGGGTTGCCGTTCATCCAGCTGCGGAAGTACGGCGCGGCCCCGCCGGGCGGGAGCTACATGGCAACCACGGTTGTTGCGCAACGTGGCCTGTATGCCGTCGTCCGGCACCCGCAGTATCTGGGCTATGACTTCCTGGTCTGGGCCCTCGCCGCCTCGGCGCCGCACTGGGGCACCATCCTCCCCGCGGTCGCCTTCACGGCCGGGATGTCCATCCAGGCGCGCGCGGAAGAGCGGTATCTGCTCGAGAAGTTCGGCGACGCCTATGGCTCGTACAAGCAGAAGGTCCCGCGGTTCGGCCTGCTCACGGGCCTCGTCCGCTATCTGCGCCGCCTGCGGCACCAGCCGCCGGCCACGCCCTGACCGCCTGACCGCCTGACCGCCTCCAAAAGGCGGACGCTACCCGACCACGCACGCGCAGGTGCCGAGCCCTGCCGCCCGCCCCGTCACCCAGGCCCACAGGAAGTTGTGGCCCCCGATCGGACCGAACGCATCGAGCATCTCACCGCACAAGAAGAGCCCGGGCGAGCGCCGGCTCTCCATCGTGCGCGGATCGACCTCGGCCAGGGCCACGCCACCACCCGTCACCTCGGCCTTCCGGTACCCTTCGTGCCCGGTCCATGGCAGCGGGTACGCCGTGAGCAGTCGGACCAACCGCTGCCTGGCCTCGCGGTCGAGGTGGGCCAGCGCCTGATCCTCCGGGATCCCTGCCTCGGAAAGCAGCCGGTGGGCGAGCCGGGACGGCAGCACCCGCGAGAGAACGGAAGCCACGTTGCCTCGCCCCGGGGCGAGCGCCGACTCCCACGCGGCGCTGTCGCGCGAGGTCCACTGCACCAGCAGAGCCTGGCGCGCGCTTCCGAACGCGGAGCGAACCACGTGGTGGGACGCGTCGAGCACGGCGGGGCCGCTGTACCCGCGGTGCGTGAACAGAAAACCCCCGGTCGTCTCGAACCGGGGCCGGGTTCCAGGTACCCGAATCGTGACGTCGAGCGAGACGCCAGCCAGATCCGCGTGCACCGGCGGGTTGGCGACGAGCGGGGTGAGCGCGGGATAGAGGTCGTGGACCGTGTGGCCGAGCGCCCGCGCCATCTCGATCCCCGCGCCGTCGCTCCCGGTAGCCGGCACCGAGAGACCGCCGGTGGCCAGCACCACCGCGGATGCCTCGAGCGGCGGGCCGTCGGACAGCAGCACGTGCCACGGGCCCGGCGCCCGGGAGGGTGGGCGCACGTCCGTCACGCGCGTCCCGAATACCAGGCGGGCGCCCGCCTCGCGCGCGCGGGTCACCAGCCCATCGCGCACGTTGCGGGCCCGGTTGGTCTCGGGAAAGAGCTTGCCGGTCTCGGGCTCCAGGACGAGGCGCAGCCCCAGCTCGCGCTCGAAGAAGGCGCGCTGCTCGTCGAGCGGCCAGCTGCGGAGGATGTTCTTGAGAGAGTTGGGGGAGGACTGCGTGAGGAAGCGCTCGGGCGCGACCCGCGATGGAAGGATGTTGCAGCGGCCGCCGCCCGAGATCAGGATCTTGCGTCCCCCGTCACGCGTCCCTTCCACCAGCGTCACGGGGCGCCCGCCGCGGGCGGCGAAGAGCGCCGCAAGGAGGCCGGCGGCCCCGGCTCCCACGACAACGACCGGCAGCGGAGAGTCGGTCACCTCGACAACCTAACCGTTTGGCGTTTGCCGTTTGCCGTTAGCCGTTAGCCGCAATGTCGCCAGCTGCCGCGGTCAGCCG
>DAINBS010000373.1:0-2777 GCA_036732805.1 Gemmatimonadales bacterium
GGCGACGTCCACTCCCCGATCGGGTCGGGCGGCTGGACGTCGTAGTGTCCGTACACGAGCACCGTCGGCTTGCCCGGCCGGGCCGGACCTTCCGCCCACACGATGGGATGGGTCTCGCTGGCGAGGTACTCGATCTTTGGGCACCCGAGCCGCTTCAGATGGTCGCCGATCCACTCCGCCGCGCGGCGGCAGTCGGCGTTGTGGGCCGGGTCCGTGGACACGCTGGGGATGCGCAGCAGCGCCTTCAGCTCCTCGAGCATCCGGTCACGCTGGCTGGAAACGAATGAGTCGAACGTGGACATAACGGCAGAGTCCCCTTGAGCGGAAATCGTGGTGAATCGATGTCCCGGGAGAATCTACCCCGCGGTCCCGCCCCTTGCCGCCGCCCCCGGCGCGCCGTCTATTCGTCCCGTCCCGGGAGGGAGATCCAGCCCATGCCCACCGCCCCACGCGCCCCGATGCCCACGGGCGCCATCGTCCGGTCGCAGTTCGACACGGCGGCCGATCTCGCAAACCTCGATGCCGCCCAGCGCCGCCTGCTGCGCGGTCCGTTCCGCTCCGTGTCGGTGGACGTGCCCGTCCGGATGGACGACGGCCGGATCGAGGTGTTCCGCGGCTATCGCATTCAGCACAGCGGCGCGCGCGGCCCGTGCAAGGGTGGCATCCGCTATCACCCCGAGGCCGACGAAGAGGAGGTGCTGGGCCTCGCCACCACCATGACCTGGAAAACGGCCCTCGCCGACATCCCGTTCGGCGGCGCCAAGGGCGGCATCCAGGTGGATCCCCGCACCCTCTCCGTGCGCGAGCTGGAAGCGGTCACCCGGTCCTTCACCGGACGCATCTCGCTTCTGCTGGGCCCGTACCGCGACATCCCGGCCCCCGACATGGGGACCAACGCCCAGGTCATGGCCTGGCTGCTCGACGAGTTCTCGCGCCGCAACGGCTACACCCCTGCCGTCGTCACCGGCAAGCCCGTCGCGCTGGGCGGGTCGCTGGGCCGCGAGGAGGCCACCGCCCGGGGGGTCGTGTACGTGATGCAGGCCTTCGCCGCCGACGAAGGGCTCCGGCTCCCCGGAAGCCGCGCGGTGATCCAGGGATTCGGCAACGTGGGCGCGCACACCGCCCGGATCCTGCACGAGGCGGGCACGCGCGTGGTGGCCGTGACCGACGTGGATGGCGGACTGCACAATGACAAGGGCCTCGACATCCCCGCCCTGTTCGACCACGCGTACCAGCGGCGGCGCCCCGTGCCGGAGTTCGAGGGCGGCGACCGCATCACGAACGACGCGCTGTGGCGCATCCCCTGCGACTGGCTCATCCCCGCGGCGTTGGGCGGCGTGATCGCCAAGGACCGCAACGTCGACGACCTCGACTGCCGCGTCGTCGTGGAGGCGGCGAACGCCCCGACCACGCCCATCGCCGACAAGGTGCTCGAATCCCGCGGGATCCCCGTCCTGCCCGACTTCCTCGTCAACTCGGGCGGCGTGATCGTGAGCTACTTCGAGTGGGTCCAGAACCTCCAGCAGCACCCGTGGGCGCTCGAGCGCGTCAACGAGGAGCTGCTGCGGAAGATCACCACGGCGTACCAGGCGGTGCGCGACCTGCGCCGGGCGAAGAACACGTCCTGGCGCACGGCCGCGTACGCGATCGCGCTCCAGCGCGTGGCCGAGGCTGAACGGCTGCGGGGACACTAGGGGGGAGGTGGCAGGTGGCCAGGAGACAGGAAAGACGGCAAGACGGCCAGACGGCAGGCGGACGGAGAGGCGAAGGGGACGGGGTTGGCATCTCGCACCTGCTTCCTGCCCACCGCTTGCCGTCTGGCCGTCTCGCCGTCTCCCCTGCCCCCTGCTAACCGGGCCCCCGCTCCCTACGCCCTACCAGGTCAGCGAGCACCTCGAACGGCCCGCGCTGCCCGCGCTTCTCGAGCGCCGCCGCGAGCCGCGTCACGGCCTCGCGCACGCTCTGCCCCGACTGCTCGTAGAGCGCCTCGAACAGGTCGAGCCGCGTCCGGTAGATCGTGGTGCCCACCACCGTCGCGTTGTTGAGCGTCTGCCGGGCGAGCCGCTCTCCCGAGTACCGCTCGAGCGTCCCGTCGAGCCCCGTGGCCAGCCGCTCCCGCGCCGCGCCGTAGTGCAGCGCGCGCGCGGAATCGAGCGCGGCGCCCGTGAGCCCCATCGCGTAGGTGGCGCGCAGCGTGTCCACCAGGGCCGCGTAGAACGCGCCCAGCCGCACCTCGTCACGCCATACGGCGGCGGCCCACTCGGCCGCCGCACTGTCCCCGCGGGCCCGGAAAAACTCCTCGGCGCCACGGTACCCCACGAGCTCCGCGAAGCTCTCGTCGAACGGCGTCGCGTTCGGCACGTACAGCGTCGTGTGGGCCATCTCGTGGATCACCGTGGCCACGACGCCCGGACCGTGACCGTCCACGGTGGTCGAGAGCAGCGGGTCGCTGAACCAGCCCAGCGTCGAGAACGCCGACGCCGGGCGCAGCGCCGTGTCGTAGCCGCGGGCCTCGAAGTCCCGGACGGCGGCCTGGGCCCGCGCCAGCGAGAAGAAGCCCCGGTACGGGACCCGGCCCACGATGGGGAACCACCACTGGTGCGGCGTGAGCGAGTTCTTCGGGGCCGCGGACAGGACCAGCACCAGGGTGTCCCGGCCGACCTCGGCGAACGCCGTGAACGACGATCCGGGCGCGAGCCCGAGCGCCGAATCGGCGTAGGCGCGGGCGGCCATCACCAGCCCGATGTTCTCGCGCCATGTGGCGGGCAGCGTCGTGT
>DAINBS010000374.1:0-2771 GCA_036732805.1 Gemmatimonadales bacterium
GACCGCGCTGGCCGATATCCGCAAGGCGAAGGTGCCGCACTTTCCGTATGTCGTGACATCTTGAGATGGCTGAGCCGCGCCCCGGTTCCTCGCGCCCCGGATCGACGTCCGGAAATTCGAGGTGATGTCCGCATTAGCGACACCGTGTCCGGGATCTATGATTACCGCTGAGCGGCGGGAGGCACGATGAAAGCGATCGTGCAAGAGGGCTATGGCTCGCCGGACACGCTGAAGCTGCGCGAAGTCGACACGCCAGCCGCCGGCGACGACGGAGTGCTCGTAGAGGTGCACGCGGCATCGGTGAACGCGCTCGACTGGCACCTGGCGCGGGGCGTGCCGTTCTTCATTCCGATCCTCGAGGCCATCGGCGCGCCGAAGCACCGCGTCCGCGGCGTCGACCTGGCCGGCCGCGTGACGGAGGTCGGAAAGAACGTCACGCGGTTCAAGCCGGGTGACGAGGTGCTCGGAGGGGCCGACGGTTGTTTTGTTGATGTCGCCGTGACCACCGAGAAGCGACTGGCGCCGAAGCCGGCGGGCATCTCGTTCGAGCAGGCGGCGACGCTCAACATCGCCGGGCTCACGGCGCTGCAGGGGCTGCGCGACCGGGCGCGGGTGCGCGCCGCGCAGCGCGTGCTCGTCAACGGTGCCGGCGGCGGCGTCGGGACATTCGCCGTGCAGATTGCGAAATGGCTCGGCGCGCACGTGACCGCCGTGACGCGTGCCGGGAGCGTCGACGTCGTCCGCTCCATTGGCGCCGACGAGGTCATCGATCACGACGCCGAAGACTTCACCAGCCGCCGTGACCGCTGGGACGTCATTTTCGACATCGGCGGAACCCGGCCGTTCAGCCGTTGCCGGCGCGTCATGGAACCGGACGGAATCCTCGTCGCCATCGGCGGGCCGGCGGGACGATGGCTCGCGCCAGCCGGGCGACTGCTCGAGGCCATGATGCTGTCGCCGCTCACCCGGCGCCGGCGGGTCGTCCCGTTCGTCGCGAAAAGCGATCCGGAAGGACTCGCGCTGCTGGCAGGGCTCGTCGAGCGCGGAACGATCACTCCGGTCATCGACCGGCGTTTCGCGCTGAGCGAGACCGCCGAGGCCGTCCGGAGCCTCGCTGCGGGACACAGGCGGGGTAAGGTCGTCATCAACACGCGGTGACGCGTCCGGGGCCGGGCGTGCTCGGCGAGCGCGCCGATGCCTTGGAGGCAGGTGGACGTGATGACGGGAACGACGGGAGGTGAGTAATTTCCGGCGTTCGCGAACGAGCGCTGTTCCGGCCACGAGCCAAAGGCACTCCATGACTGCCACTCACGATACCGCGCCGGACATGTGGGTCTCCGGCATGGCGGTCTTCCTGAACCAGTGGTTCGCTGACTACGCGCAGGCGCGGGCGCACCTGGAGGCCGAGGGCGGCTACCTGCTCCCGTACGGTTCCCAGTGCTTCATCGCCAACACGGAGGCCATCCGTGAGCTCGGACTCGATCCAGACGACCCCGACTGGACCCGCATCGGGTGGGACTGGGTGCGCCCGGCCGACCAGGACGCCTGGCAACGGTTGCGGGCCAAGCGGGAGCTGGCGGCGTGACCTCCGGGTGACGCGGGCTGCCGGAAGCGTGATCCATGACCAGGCGTGAATCCCGCCCGATCCTCGACGAGCTGACCCACGCGATGCGGTCCGAGCTGGCGGCGCGGTGGAACGCCCATCCCGGCGTCGAGCGGATGGGCGTGAAGCTCGACGTCATCTCGCGCAACGAGCTGCGGGGCGTCGTGGATCCCATCGCCCCGCACCACCGGGGCGGCATGGGCACGCCGGCCGTGAACGGCCCCACCATCGCCGCGATCTTCGACCTGGTGACGGGCCTGACCGGCTACCTCCAGGCTCCGGGTCAGAAGGTGGGCGTCGCCCAGCTCACCATCCAGTTTCTCCGCCCCGTGCTCGGCAACCGCTTCGAGGTGGTGGGCCGCCCGGTCAAGGCCGGCAGGTCGCTGGTGTTCGTGGAGTGCGAGCTGCTGGACAACACGGGCATTCTCTGCGCGAAGGCCGACGGACTGGTGTCCGTTTCCCCGACGGAGGGAGCGGGTGAGCTGGCCCTGTGAACCGGGGACACGAGGCGGGGGCGCGGCGCGATGACCGCGGGGCCCTTCGACCTCCACCTGGCGGTGCAACCGGATGACATCGACCAGCTGGGGCACGTGAACAACGTGGTATACCTCCGCTGGGTGCAGGAGGTGGCCACCGCGCACTGGCAGGCGGCGGCCGAGCCCGCGGATCTGGCGGCCCTTGCCTGGGTCGTCGTGCGCCACGAGATCGACTACCTGAGGCCGGCGCGGCCGGACGACACGATTCTCGCCCGCACGTGGGTGGGCGCGGTCGTCGGACGCGACTTCGAGCGGCACACCGAGATCCGCCGCGCGCGCGACCGCAAGCTGCTGGCCCGCGCCCGGACCCTCTGGTGCCCCATCGACCGCGCCACCGGCAAGCCGGCGGAGCCGAGCTCGTCCGTTCGCGATCGGTTCGCGGTGTCCCACGCCGCCGGACGGGTCCGGGTCCCATGAGCGCCGCTCAGCGCTTCACCGCCCCCATCGTTGCCGCCATCCGGGACGGCAAGATCCTCGGCATCCGCGCGGGCACCGCGCCGCACCGCATCATCGGGATCTGGGCGGTGGTCGTCGACGATCGTGTCTTCGTGCGGTCGTGGAGCCTCTCATCCGGCGGCTGGTATCGCACGCTGCTCGAGGAGCCGCGGGGCGTGATCCGCGTCGGCGATCGA
>DAINBS010000375.1:0-2761 GCA_036732805.1 Gemmatimonadales bacterium
GTGTGGCTGCCGACCGCGGCGGTGGCCATCGCCATCGCGGCCGCCGCCAACGCCCGCAAGGCCTCCCGGATGGGTGTTCCCCTCTGGTCCGGGACATTCCGCAAGCTCGTGTGGGTCATGGCCCCGGTCCTCGTGTCCGGGACCCTCCTCACGGTGGCGCTCGGCCGGAGCGGGGCGCCGGGCCTGATTCCCGGCATGTGGCTCGTGCTGTACGGCGCGGGCGTGACGGCCGGCGGCACCCTCTCCGTCCGGGCCATCCGGGCCATGGGGGTCGCCATGCTCGCGCTTGGCGCGGCGGCGCTGCTCCAGCCTGAATGGGGCGCGCCGCTGCTCGCCGTCGGGTTCGGCGTCCTGCACCTCGTGTTCGGCATCCTGCTCATCACGCGGCATGGCGGGTAGCAGCGTGTCCGACGAACTGGATCGGCTCATCCACGAGCGGATCCGGCTGGGGATCGTCTCGGCGCTGGCTGCGAACGATTCCCTGTCGTTCGCGGATCTGCGCGACATCCTCGGGACGACCGACGGCAATCTGAGCGTGCACGCGCGGAAGCTCGAAGACGCGGGGTACGTCCGCGTCTCGAAGGGCTTCGAAGCGCGCAAGCCGAGAACGGAATACAGCCTCACCGCCAAGGGGCGGCGGGCGCTGGAGGGATACCTGGCGCGGATGGAACAGATCCTGAGCGCCGCACGGGAGGCGCTGGAGCGGACATGACCGGACTGCATGTGGCAATCATCATGGACGGCAACGGGCGGTGGGCCCGCCAGCGTGGGAAGCCGCGCTGGCGCGGGCACCTGGCCGGCGTGGACAGCGTCCGCGACGTCGTGCGCGGCAGCCCGGAGCTCGGCATCACCACGCTCACGCTGTACGCCTTCTCGTCGGACAACTGGAAGCGGCCCGCCGCCGAGGTGGGACGCCTGTTCTGGCTCCTGCGGGAGTACTGCCGGCGGGAGCATGACGAGCTCATCGCGAACGGCGTGCGCGTGTCGCAGGTCGGACGCCGGGACCGTCTTCCCCCGAAGGCGCTCGCCGCGCTGGATGACCTCGCGCGCGCGACGGCCATGGGGACGCACCTTCACCTCCGCCTTGCCATCGATTACTCCGCACAGGACATGATCGCCGCCGCGGCACGCCGGCTCGCCCAAGAGGTCGCCGCCGGCACCCGGCGCGCCGAGGAGATGAACCGGGACGCGCTGAACCTCGCGGTCACCGACGGCGTTCCGCCGGTGGACCTCCTGATCCGCAGCGCCGGCGAGCAGCGGCTCTCGGATTTCATGCTGTGGGAAGCCGCCTACGCGGAACTGGTCTTCACGCCCGTGCCGTGGCCCGATTTCCGGCGGGACAACCTGGCGGCCGCCGTCGCCGAGTTCCGACGGCGTGAGCGCCGGTTCGGAGGACTCACGGTGGTGAGCACGGCCGTGCCGGCCGAGCAGCAGCCCAGGCGCGCCGTGGGGTGACGCAATCGGGGGCCTTCGGACGTCCCGGCGCGGCCGCCGGGTCACCGGCCTCCCCGACGCATCACCGGCCCCTGTCGAACTCGACGGCCGGCGGCCGCCATGTGCGTGGATCGCCGACGATGCCGCGCGATTCACTCACCACCTCGATGCGCTCGGGCGTCACCGCGATCAGCACGTAGTCGGCCGCCCGGTCCGGATAGAAGGCCTCCCACTCCGGCTTCCAGAATCGCCGCGTTTCCGCCGTGTCCGTCACCACGCGCGCGCGCCCCTGCACGGTGACGTACGAGGCGGACGGCGCATGGAAGTAGTACAGCGTGACCCGCGGGTCCTGCTCGATCTCGGCCACCTTGCGCGTGCGGCGGTTGGTGCCGATCCGCACCACCATGTCGCCGTCCGGCGCAAACGCGTCTATGGCCCGGGCCTGGAGCCGCCCGGCGCTGTCCAGCGTCACGAGCGCGCAGTATCGCGCCGTCCCGATGATCTCCCGCGCCGCCCGCACGAGGTCGTCCCGGGTCGGGGCCGAGCGAGCGTCCTGCGCGGCCGCTGTTCCCGCCAGGACGCCGTTCAGACAGAGCGCGGTGCCCAGCGCCGCCCGAATCCAGCGTCCCGGTTTCCATTCCCAGGTCATGGTCCTCCCTTTCCCACCGGTTCGCGGCAGCGCGGGGCTTGCGGACACGCCCCCCGCGAGGTCAGTTCCCCACGGCTCGCAGCGGATCCCTGCTCGTGTCACCCATCCGTGAGGACTCCATGTCGAAGAACATGGGCACTGCCGACCGCGTCATTCGCACCGTCATCGCGCTCGTCGTGGGCTGGCTCTACTTCACCGGCCGCATTCCCGGCTGGCTTGGCATCGTGCTCCTGCTCGTGGCAGTCATGTTCCTGGTCACCAGCTTCATCGGGGTGTGCCCCGGCTACCTGCCCTTCAAGTTCTCGACGAGGGGGAGGGGCGCGCCCTGATCGCCCGTGGCGCCGTGCCGCCAGCCCTCAGGGCCGGCGGCGGACCGCTTCGCGGAACACCGCGACCAGCGCGTCCATGAGCCCCGCGTCGATCTCGTTGCGGTTGGACAGGAACAGCACGGTCAGATCGTCCTCCGGGAGGCGCTGCACGGCATTCCGGAACCCGATCGTGCTTCCCTCGTGCCGGATGCGGCGGCGCCCGTCGGCGGAGTCCAGGAACCAGCCGTAGCCGTATCCCACCCCGCTGCCGTCGCTGGTCCGCGCCTCGGTGAACGCGGCGGCGGCCAGGGTCGAGTCGAGCACCGCCCGCCGCTCTTCGACGACCTCGAGCCAGCGGGCCAGGTCCCGC
>DAINBS010000376.1:0-2723 GCA_036732805.1 Gemmatimonadales bacterium
GCGGGGGAGTCGCCGGTGCGTGACTTCGCAGGAGCAGGCGACACGTTCACGTTCGGGCCCCTGACCCTGGCCGCCAACCTGGCCGACGTCGGCGGCGAACCCGTCCTGGACCTCGTGTTCGACACATCGGGCCATGGGACCCACGTGGCCGGGATCGCGGCCGGCCACAACCTGTTCGGCGTGGACGGATTCGACGGCCTGGCACCCGGCGCGCAGCTGCTCGGTCTCAAGATCGCGAACAATGCCCGCGGGGGGATCTCGGTCACGGGGAGCATGGCCCGGAACATGGAGTTCGCCGCGGAGTTCGCCGCGCGCCGCTCGATGCCGCTGGTCCTCAACCTGAGCTTCGGAGTGGGGAACGAGGACGGGGCGCAGCCCGCCATCGACTCGATCATCGACGCGTTCGCGCTGCGCCACCCTGACGTCGTGTTCGTGATCAGTGCCGGCAACGACGGCCCCGGGCTCTCGACGGTGGGGTTCCCCGGTTCCGCGGATTTCGCGCTGTCCACCTGCGCGCTGTTCCCCGGGGTGTTCGCGCAGGCGCCGAATGCCTCGACGCCACCGGCGGACGACGTGCTCGGGTGGTGGAGCGCCCGAGGCGGAGCGTTCCAGAAGCCGGACCTGTGCGTACCGGGGGTCGCGTTCTCCAACGTGCCGCCGTGGCAGACCGGCGAGGAAGTGTCCGGTGGCACGAGCATGGCGGCGCCGCAACTCGCCGGGATCGCGGCCCTGCTCCAGTCCGCGCTGCTCGCCGGCGGACAGACGGCCGACGCCGCGACGATCGGGGCGGCCCTTCGGGCCACGGCGCGGCCCGTTCCCGGGGCAACGTGGCTCGATGCCGGCGCGGGCGTTCCGGAGGTCGGCGCCGCGTTCCGGTGGCTGCGGGCCAGCCACCGGGCGGGGCGGTTCTCCGTCCGCGCGCTGCCGGATGGCGCGAACACCGGATTCAGCGCGGCCTATCGCCGGGCCGGGCTCGCGGCCGGCGACACGATCCAGCGGTTCACGGTCACTTCGGCCGGCGGCCAGCCCTTTGCGCGGGTGCTGCTCGGGTCCGATGCCTCCTGGCTTCGCGTCCCACCGGTCGCGGACTTCACGGGGGCTCCGGTCACTGTTCCGGTGACGTACGATGCGCGCGCGCTCATGGCGCCGGGTCTCTACGTCGGCACCGCCTGGGCTCGACCGGTGAGCGACACGCTGGCGGGGGCGGTGTTCGGACTCACCTCGACGATCGTCGTGCCGTACACGCTCGATGGCCCGCTCGCCCTCCGAGAGTACGTCGCGAAGGGGCGGTCGAGCAGGGTGTTCCTCGACATTCCGGCGGAGGCGGCGGGGTTCACCGTTCGCGCCAAGGTCCCCGACCGGGAACAGGCGGTGAGCCTGTATCTCTTCGAGCCCACGGCCCAGCCGCAGCGCACCGAGTCGGTGATCGAGATCGGCGGCCAGCGCCCCGCCTCCGGGGAGCTGGTCGTTCGGGCCGACGACATGATTCCCGGCGTGTACGAGGTCGTGCTGGTGGCGCCGCCCACGCGCGCCGTCACGGTGGAGCTGGCGGCCGAACTGTCGCCGCTCGGGCTCGCGGGCGTGGGTCCCGACGGCGTGCGGTTGCGCAACCGGACCGCGGCCCCGCTCGAGGCTACGGCCACCGTCCGGGGGATCGGCGCGGGCCGGCGGTTCCACATGCGTGGCGGGTCGCGGGTGGCCGCCCGCGAGCGGCTGCACCTGCCGGCCTGGGCGCGACACGTGCGCGTCGACGTCACCTTTCCGAAGGCGCGCTGGCCCTCGGTGACCGATGTCGGCGTGAGCCTGTGGGACACCACGGGCTACTTCGTGGCCGAGAGCCCGCTCAACCGCGCCTTCGGCCGCCACGTGTTCCCCGTGGACTCGGCAACGGCGCCGGTGCTGGACCTGGAGATCATGCCCGGGTTCGCCCGGCCCGACGACGAGTCGGGGTGGGACGCGGAGGTCGCGGTGTTCTACCTGCCGGAACAGCCCCTGGGCGCGGCGGCGCGGACGCCACTGTCGCTCGAGGCCGGAGCAACCGCGCTCCTGGCGTGGCCGGACACCGCCCTGTCGTGGGTGCCCCCCGGCCTGGGGGTGCTCGCAGAGTTCTCCGTGCTCGCTCCCGGCGCGCCCACCACCGTGCTTCAAGCGCTCCACAATCCGTCGCTCGCGTCCCAATGAGCGGTGCCAAGCGGGTGGTGCGCATCGCGTCCGGCCAGGGGTTCTGGGGGGACTGGCTCGAGGCGCCGGTGCGGCAGGTCGAGGGGGGACCCATCGACTACCTCATGATGGACTATCTCGCCGAAGTGACGATGTCCATCATGCAGAAGCAGCGCTCCCGCGATCCGTCCAAGGGATACGCCACCGACTTCGTGCCGCTCATGGAACGGATCCTCCCCACGGTGGTGAACCGGGGAATCCGGGTGACCGCGAACGCCGGTGGGGTGAACCCCCGGGCATGCGCGGAGGCCGTGGTGGAAGTGGCGCGCCGGCTCGGGCTTGCCGGAAAGGTGCGGGTGGGGATCGTCACCGGCGACGACATGCTGGACCGGCTCGACGACCTGATCGCCCGCGGGCACTCCCTCGCCAACATGGACAACGGCGCGCCGCTTGCCGAGGTGCGCGACCGTGTGCTTTCCGCCAACGCCTACCTCGGCGCCGCCCCCATCGTCGACGCCCTCGGCGCCCGCGCCAACGTCGTGATCACCGGTCGTGTCACCGAC
>DAINBS010000377.1:0-2654 GCA_036732805.1 Gemmatimonadales bacterium
GAGGCAGCGGCAAAGCTCCCCGACAACCTCACGACGTTCTGCGTGATGGCGGTGGCCGTGACGGCGGGCGACCGGTACGGCAGCGGCGAGTCCCCGATGCTGGTCACGCGCCCGTTGCTCGCGCGCCCCGCCCTGCCCCGGTTCGTCCGCGAGGGCGACCGCTTCGAAGCCGGTGCGGTCGTGAACCACCGCATGGGCGCGGCCGCCGACGTCACCGTCGAGGCCGAGGCCCGGGGCATCACACTGTCCGGCGGACGCCGCATCCGGGTCCAGCTCGAGAGCGGGCGCGGGCGCGAGGTCCGCTTCCCGTTCACGGGGCTCGCCGGTGACTCCGCCACGTTCCGGTTCACGGTCACAAGCGGCGCCGAGGCGGACGCCGTGGAAACGCGAATTCCCATCCGGCCGGCGTTCCACGTGCGGACCCACACGGCCACGGGCACGCTGCGCGATCGGGACAGCGTGACGCTCACGCTTCCCGCGGACATCGACCCCGCCCGATCGCGGCTCGAGGTGCGGCTCGGCACGTCGCCCATGACCGTGATCCGGGCCATGCACGCGTGGCTCCGGGTGTACCCCTACGACTGCAGCGAGCAGGTGACGAGCGCCGCGCTGCCGCTCATCGCGCTGCTCGACGCGACCCGCACGCTGGGCGACAGCACGCTCGCGCCGCGGTCCGCCAGGGCGGATCTCGAGCGGGCCGTGGGCGTGCTCACCCGGCGGCAGGGCGCGGACGGCGGCATCGGCTTCTGGCGCGCGGACGACTGGACGAGTCCGTGGCTCACCGCGCACGCGGGATTGGCGCTGCTCGGGGCCCGGGACGTGGGCCTCACCGTTGGCGACTCGGTGCTCGCCGGGATCCGGGACTATCTCATCCGGGCCCTGCGCCGGCCGCAGCTGCCTCACCCGTGGCTGGACCGCTGGTTCCGGCGGGAGCGCATCGCCCTGGGCGAGCAGCTCGCCGCCCTCGACTTCCTGACACGGACCGGCGCGTTCGACGCGGCGGCCGCCAACCGCCTGCTGGAACGGGCTGCGCAGCTGTCGCTCGCCGACCGCGCGCGGCTGGCCGACGTGCTGGCGCGCGCGGGCGTCGATGCCGAAGCGCGGCGCCTCATGGAAGCCCTCTGGAGCGGGATCCGGATCGAAGGCCGGCGGGCGGTCCTGCCGCCGGACACCGGCGCCGGGTTCTACTTCCACGCCGCGACGCGGGAGCCCGCGGCGGTGCTCGCCGCCACGGTCGCCATCCAGCCCGACCACCCGCTGGTGAGCCCTCTGGTCGAAACGCTGCTGGGCGCCGTGCGCGCCGAGCGGTGGAACACCCAGGACATCGGCGCCGCGGTGCCGGCGCTGGCCAGGCTGGAGCGGGCGCAGCGTGCGGCGGGCGACCGCGCCGTCCGCGTGCGGATCGGCGGACGCACGCTGGCGCTGCCGAACGACTCGTCGGTGGCACTCAGCGGACTGCTGACCGGGCGGGGAGAGGAGCCGCGGCGGCTGGCGGTGCAGATCGAAGCCCAGCGCGCCGGTCCGCCCGTCTTCTACGACGTCACCGTGCGCGAGGTGCCGTCCCGGCAGCCGGTGCGGCCGGACGACGGCGGGATCACCGTGGAGCGCTGGTACGAAACGCTGGCCGACGGCAAACCCACGATGCGCGTGGCACCGGGCGATCTCGTGCGGGTGAGGCTCCGCGTCACCGTGGCCGCCGACCGCCAGTTCGTGGTGCTCGACGACGCCCTGCCCGCGGGGCTCGAGGCGGTGGACGTGAGCCTCCGGACGCAGGGTGAGCTGCCCGGTGTCCAAGCCGATCAGGCGGGGGCCGAAGGCCGGCGTGGCTACGGCATCTGGTACGGCAACTGGTGGTCGCCGTTCGATCACCGCGAGATCCGGGACGACCGCGTGGTGTTCGCGGCGACGCTGCTGCCGGCGGGCACATACTGGGCGACCTACGTGGCGCGCGCCACGACGCCTGGCACGTTCGTCCGGCCCCCAGCCCACGCCGAGGAGATGTACAACCCCGCGGTGCGCGGCCGGACCGACGGGGGCGTGTTCACGGTCGGGGAGAGATAGACGGAAACGACGGGAAGGACGGGAGCGACGGGAGCGACGGGATTGAAGGTCACGAAAGCCGTACTCGCGACGATGGTGGTGGGGGGGGCCGCGGTGGGAGGGTGGATCGCGTGGCCGCTGCCGGCGGCATTGCTCGATCCGCCGTCGGCCACGAGTGTCACCCTGCTCGACCGGTTCGGGCAGCCGCTGCGCGCCACCCGTGCGGCCGATGGCGCCGACCGGCGGTGGATCGCGCTCGCGGACGTGGATCCCGACATCCTGCGCGCGTTCGTGACGCTCGAGGACCGCCGGTTTCCGCGGCACCGCGGCGTGGATGTCGCCGCGGCGCTCCGCGCGGCCCGGGACGGGCTGCGGGCCGGCCGCGTCGTGTCCGGCGCCTCGACCATCACGATGCAGCTGGCGCGCCTGCTCGTGCCCATTCCCCGCACCTGGGCCGGCAAGGCGCGGCAGGCGCTGTGGGCCCTGCGGCTCGAGGCGCATCTCACCAAGCAGGAGATCCTCGAGCAGTACCTGAACCGCATCCCGCTGGGTCAGGGCACGGTGGGTGTCGCGGCCGCGGCTGATGTCTACTTCGACGCCACGGCGGGGGACCT
>DAINBS010000378.1:0-2642 GCA_036732805.1 Gemmatimonadales bacterium
CGACATCCCCTGCCCGGACGGTCCGTGTTCCGTGTCGCTACTGGCCACGACCGGTACTCCCATCGCGGTGGCGGCCGGGGCTGTCACGTCGAACATCGACTTCGGCCTGCGGACCGACCTGCCGCCTGGCGCCGTGCAGGGGCCCGGCGCCACCGTCGACAGCTACATTGTCACCCTCGCGTGGGGCGCACCGCTGGAGGGCGGTCTTCCCACGGGCTACCTCGTCGAAGCCGGCCTGGCCCCCGGGACGCCCCTCATCACCCTGCCGACCAGCGCCCAACGGTTCGTGGCGTCGGTGGGGCCGGGCCGGTACTACGTGCGGGTGCGCGCCGTGAACGCCCACGGCGCCGGCCCCGCGTCCGAAGAGATTCTCGTGGTGGTGGCAGCCAACGGCATGGACGGAGCCCCGCCTTCAGCGGCCCCCCGGCTCACCACGGCTTGGATGAGCGGCCCACGCCTGACGATGAGCTGGCAGGGCTACGTCGTCACTGGCGCCCCCACCGCTTACGTCGCGGAAGCCGGCTCGGCCAGCGGGGTCACCGATATCGGCTCCGTCACCGTTCACCAGTCCGCGGTCACGTATCAGCCCGCGCCGAACGGCTTCTACTTCGTGCGCGTGCGGGCCGTGAATGCGTACGGCAGCAGTCCTCCCTCGAACGAGGTCATGCTGAACGTCGGCAACGTTCCCGCGCCTCCACACGCCCCAGTGGCTCTCCAGTCAACGGTTGTGGGCTCCACGGTCACGTTGTCGTGGCAGGCGCCGCCACTGGGCGCGGTGGCCACCACTCACCTGGTGCGGGCGGGCTCGGCGCCGGGGCTGTCGAACCTGGCGCAGGTCGACACGGGCAGCACGGCCACGACCGCCGTGTTCCAGGGTGTGCCGGCCGGCACCTACTACGTGCGCGTACATGGGGTGAACCGCCTGGGCGCGGGCAGAGCATCGAACGAGGTGAGAGTCGTCGTGCCTTGACCAGGTGCTGCGGTCAAGAGCCGCGTCCAGTCGGCCGTCGCGCAGCGGCTCCAGGCTCCTCAGAACCGGAACAACCTGGTCAGCTTGACGGCGGCGAGTGTCTAGTTCACCGGCGACGAGGCAGCGCCTGGACGCGTGTCGCGACGGGGCCGCAGCAGCTCGTACTCCTGGGAGTACTCGTACGACAGCTGATCGGCTCGACTTGAAGTCGATCCGGAACAGCCCGGACGCCTCGCGGGCCTGCAGCGCGACGGCGGCGGCATCGGTCACGTGGTCGAGGCTCGCCTGCCACGTGAGCTTGCGCACGGTGACGTTCCGCCTCGGGCGTGGGCTGAAGCGGAGCATGCCGTAGCTGCGCTGCACATCGCGCCGGCGGACGAAGCCCACCCCTGGCTGAAAGGTCCTGTCGATCAGCTGTGTTCGGCCGCGGCACCGTAACGGTCGGTGTTGTAGTCGAAGCGGCCGCGATAGCTGGTGCCCGACGCATCCGTGCCGCCGGCGCCAGGCGTCTGGGTGCGTGCGTAGTAGCTGGTGAGGTTGATGCTGGTCAGGAAGAGTGGCGTCGCGTGAACTGGAGGGTCAGGGTACCGCGCCGCATGCGCGGGCCCACGATACTCCATCAGCGGTGCCTCGCCGCGCGCGGGTATCATGTCCGCCCATGACATGCTGGCCACGGCTCGCCCTGTTCGTCCCTGCGCTGCTGATCGCCCCGGCCCTCGCGGCGTCCGCGCAGACCGTCACGGAGTGGAGCGCCGAGGCCCGCGTGGCGCTCAGCTTCCACGTGAACGAGGCCGCGCTCCAACGACTGTTGCCGCCCGGGTGGACGAGCGCGCCGTCCACGGCGGCGGGGAACCGGGGCGCCAACCTCACCATGACGTTCATCGAGCGACAGCTCGCGCTCGACGGCCAGGGCAAGCCCTACCGCGCCGGTACCTCCCGCTACATCGTCTTCGTGGCACCTGCGCGGAGTGCGACCGGCGAGGCGAACACCGTGATCGTCAGCGGTGTGTCTCCGGAGGGGCCCGGGGCGTATGCGGTGAACCTCACGGCCGTCGTCAGCCGGACGACGCGATCATCAACGGCCCAGGCCGAGGAGAGTGGCCGGGCCGAGGAGCACTGGGAATTTGCCGCCGCCAGCGGCGAGCGCGTCGAGTTGCAGGTGGCCTATCGACGGGCTCCTGCCGTGAAGAGTCACGTCGAGGCGAAGGTGCGATCGGCCCGGCATCCGGAGCTCACGCGCACCTACCGGGTGGACCAGGCCGCAGATGTGGTGCGCAGCCTGTCGACGCCAGACCGCGTCGAAGCGCTGACGTTTCGCGCGTCGGGTGCCGCCTTTGCGCCGCTGTTCGACGGTCAGGAGACGCTCCTGAGCGTGACCAGCTTCCCCTGGTACGTGCGCGAGATTTCAGTCCCGTAGCCTGGCTGCCGTCCATTTGCCGCCGCGCTCGCGATTGTCCCGAGCCTCGCTGCCACGTCGAGTGTCGGGGCCCAGCCGCTCGGCACTTTCACCTGGCAGCTGCAGCCGTTCTGCAATCGGGTGACGTTCGCCGTCACGCAGGTCAACGGCGCCTTCATGCTCGCCGGGTACGACGACCAGTGCGGCGCGGCCGTTCACGCCGCCGCGTCCGGTGTCGCATCGCTGAACCCCAATGGATCCGTGAACCTTGGCATC
>DAINBS010000379.1:0-2633 GCA_036732805.1 Gemmatimonadales bacterium
CCGTGACGCTGGTGCACGCCACGCCTAACAACAACCTGGTGTACGTCACCGAGGACCGCAGCGACGACTTCCTGCGCACGTTGGCGGAGCAGGCGCGGCTCACCGCGGGCGACGTGCTCTGCTTCGGGCACACGCACAAGCCCTGGCACCGGACCGTGGATGGCGTGGCCTTCGTGAACACCGGAAGCGTGGGGCGCCCGAAGGACGGCGACTGGCGGGCGGGCTACGTGATTCTGGAAACGTCGGGAACGGCGGGAGCGGTGCTCGGCGTCGAGTTCGTTCGGGTCGAGTACGACGTCGAGCGGGCGATGGCGGCGATCAGGGAGAGCGATCTGCCCGACGAATTCGCCGACTACCTGCGGACGGGCGGGGCGGGATGAGCTCACGTCCTCACGTCCTCAGTGACTGGCGAGGCGGGGTGGCATGGGTGAAGCGAAGCGAATGAACGTCTTCGAGCGCTACCTGTCGGTGTGGGTGGCGCTTTGCATGGTCCTGGGCGTCGTGATCGGCAAGGCCATGCCGGGCGTGGTGGGCGTGCTGCGCGGGCTCGAGTTCGGGGACGAAAGTCACATCAACGTCCCCATCGCGGTGCTGATCTGGCTCATGATCTACCCCATGATGCTCCGGATCGACCTCGCATCCATCCGCAACGTCGGTCGGCGGCCCAAGGGCCTGGTCATCACGCTGGTCGTGAACTGGCTGGTGAAGCCATTCTCGATGACGTTCCTGGGCTGGCTCTTCTTCCGGCATGTCTTCGCGCCGCTGCTCCCGGCTGAACTGGCGAGCGAGTACATCGCCGGCGTCATCATCCTCGCGGCGGCCCCCTGCACGGCGATGGTCTTCGTGTGGTCGTATCTGTCGGACGGCGATCCCGCGTACACCCTGGTGCAGGTTTCGGTGAACGACCTGATCATGCTGGTGTTGTTCGCGCCGATCGTGAAGTTCCTCGTCTCGGGGGCGTCCGGCCTCGAGGTGCCGTTCGAGGTGCTGCTCTACTCGGTCGTGATCTTCGTCGTGATCCCGCTTGCCGCCGGGGCGGTGTCCCGCCGCGCCCTGATCGCGCGCCGGGGCGCCGAGTGGTTCGCGGGCCGCTTCCTGCCCGTGTTCGCGCCCGTCACCGTCCTCGCCCTGCTCGCGACCCTCGTGCTGATCTTCGCGTTCCAGGCGGAGAACATCACCACACGCTGGTTCCACGTGGTGCTGATCGCGATCCCGATCCTGGTGCAGGTCTACTTCAACTCGGGGCTCACGTACGGGCTCATGCGCCTGTTCCGCGTGAACTACGGGGTGGCCGCCCCCGGGGCCCTGATCGGGGCATCGAACTTCTTCGAGCTGGCGGTGGCGACGGCCATCGCGCTCTACGGTCCGGGCTCGGGCGCGGCGCTGGCCACGGTGGTGGGCGTGCTCGTGGAGGTCCCCGTCATGCTGTCGGTGTGCCGGGTGTGCGTGGCGACGCGCCACTGGTTCCCGGCGGAGGGCGTCGTCCGCTGACGGAGGGGAGCCGCGCGCCTCAGCGGCGCGCGGCGATCAGCAGCAGGCTCCGGATGACGTCGGCGTGCTCCCGCACTTCCGTGACCGACGTGAAACGGATGTGGCGCTGCTCGGTGCCGCGTCCGCCCAGCTTCACGCCCGCGGGCGCGTCCGCCTGGCCGATACCGTGGATGTGCAGCAGGGTGGCCGAGCCCGCGGGCTCGATCCCGCACACCAGCTTCCCGCTCACGTGGTACAGCGCGATCCCCGCCTGGTTGCCGCCGTGCAGCGACTCGGCGGCGGCAGGCAGGGCCGTCCGGACGGCGCCGCGCAGCGCGCGGGCGGCCGCCTGGGCGGTGGGGATGCTTTCGACGAGGAGCTCCCGGAAGTGGCGGGGAGGCGTGGCGTCGGGACGGCCCTTGAGACCCATGGTTCCTCGAATGCAGGAGTGAGCGGCTGACCGGGGGCGCAGCTACGCGTTCCCCAGGACCGCATCCGCCTTGGCGGCCAAAACGAAGTCGCTTTCCGTCAGACCGTCAATTGCGTGTGTCCAGATTTTGATGGCTACGCGGCCCCACGTCAACTCGACGTCCGGATGGTGGCCTTCCGTCTCGGCCACCCCGGCGACCCGATTCACGAAGCCCAGGGCCGTCATGAAGTCGCGAAAACGGTACTCCTTGTAAAGGTGGTGCCCGTCCCGCACGGTCCAGCCGCCGCCCAGCTCGGCGAGCAGGCGGTCCCGTTGGGCCGGGGGCAGGGGCGGGGTATCGCCGCGGCAGGGAACACATGAGCGGTTGGCGAGCGGACTCGGCATCCTAGAACCTCCAGCGGAGCCCCACCCGTCCCGGGCTGGCCCATGCTTCGAAGGGGGTGAAAGGGATATTCTCGGGTTTCGACGAGCCTGAGATGAGATCGATCAGGAACATCCCGGCTGACACGACCAGGAACCCCTGGCCGCCGATCATCCAGCGGCGCGCATGCCCGTCCAGCCGCATGGTCTCCTGGTACAGCGACTCGGCCTCCGGATTCAGGTACGTGCCGTCCGCCCCGGAGCGGCAGTTGCCGGATCCCTCGAGGCAGAGCGCCTGCAGCCGGTCGTACACCTCGTCGGCGTCGTCCTTGCGGACGATCGCCGCGGCCGTGAACCCGACGGCGGCGGCGAG
>DAINBS010000380.1:0-2564 GCA_036732805.1 Gemmatimonadales bacterium
CAGTCGCTTCTGCTTCTGCTCGAGCCAGGAGGAGTAGTTGCCCTTCCAGGGGATCCCCTCGCCGCGGTCGAGCTCCAGGATCCACTGCGCCACGTTGTCCAGGAAATAGCGGTCGTGCGTGATGGCGACCACCGTGCCGGGGAACTCGGCGAGATGCCGCTCCAGCCAGGCCACGGACTCGGCGTCGAGGTGATTGGTGGGCTCGTCGAGCAGCAGCAGGTCCGGCTGCTGGAGCAGGATCCTGCAGAGCGCCACCCGCCGCTTCTCGCCGCCCGACAGCGTGGTCACATCCTGGTCGCCAGGCGGGCAGCGGAGCGCGTCCATGGCGATGTCGAGCTTGCGGTCCAGCTCCCAGCCGTCCAGGGCCTCGATCCGGTGCTGGAGGTCGCCCTGCCGCTCGAGCATCCGGTTCATCTCGTCGTCCGACATCGGCTCGGCGAACCGCAGGCTCAGCTGCTCGAACTCGGTGAGCAGGTCGCGGATGTGCGCCAGCCCTTCCTCGACGTTGCCCCGGACGTCCTTCGTGGGGTCGAGGGCGGGTTCCTGCGGGAGATACCCAACCCGGACGCCGTCGGCCGGGCGGGCGTCGCCCTGGAAGTCGTGGTCCACCCCCGCCATGATGCGCAGCAGGGAGCTCTTGCCGGCGCCGTTGGCGCCGATCACGCCGATCTTGGCGCCGGGAAAGAACGCGAGGTTGATCCCCTTGAGGATCTCCCGCTGCGGCGGCACGACCTTGCGCAGGTCGTACATGGTGTAGATGTACTGTGGCGGCATAGGGGGTAGGGTTGGGGTGGTGGAGACAGGTGGAAGGGTAGACGGCCAGACGGCCAGACGGCAAGCGGACGGCGCGGCAGGATGGTGAAAGGCCTCGCCACCACCACCCGCCTGTATGCCGCTGGCCGTCTGGCCGTCTGACCGTCTATCCTACGTCCCATGGACTTTCTCCAATCAGTTCCTCCGCTTCTCCTCGGCATCGCGATCTTCTTCCTCCGCATCGTGGATGTCTCGGTCGGCACCATGAAGACCATCTCGGTCGTCCAGGGCCGTACCTGGAGCGCCGTGCTGCTGGGGTTCTTCGAAGTGCTCATCTGGGTCGTGGTGGTGGCACAGGTCGTGGTGCGCATCGAGACGGAGCCGTGGCTCGCCCCGTTCTACGCGGGCGGCTACGCGTCCGGCGTGGGCGTCGGCATGCTCATCGAGCGCCGCCTCTCGCAGGGGCGCTATCTCATCCGGTTGATCACGCACTCGCGGGCGGCCGAGATCAGCGCTTCGATCGGGTCACGGGGACGCGTGCTCGGGAGCTTCCCCGGCGCGACCGTCGAGGGGACCGCGACCCTGATCTTCATTTCGGCCCTCGGCCGGCGGGTGCCGGAAGTGATCGAGGCCGTGCGCCGCGCCGATCCGGACGTGTTCTATACGGTGGAAATGGCCCTCCGCTGGAGCGAGAACGTCCACCCCCCGGAGTGGAGCCGGGAAGAGAAGCGAAAATAGGAAGGCGGGAGTTGCCGTCTGACCCGGCGCCGTTCTCCTGCCGTCTGCTTCCTACTGGACCTTCCTCACATTCGCGGCCTGGAGACCCTTCGGCCCCTCCTTGGTCTCGAACTCGACCTTTTCCCCTTCCGCCAGCGTGCGGAATCCCTCCGCCATGATCGCGGTGTGGTGGACGAAGACGTCGGGGCCATTCTCCTGCTGGATGAAGCCGAAGCCCTTGGCGTCACTGAACCACTTCACGACACCCTGCGCCATGCTCCACCGATCCTGTCTCGGGGGCTGGTGCCCGTTCGGCGCGGCGGGCCTCGCTCCCGGCCACGCCCCACACACAAACGCACCGCCGGCGAGTGACCGCGACGGTGCGACGAGGAATCAGACGTCCATGCACAATGCCTGCAGACTGCGTTTCGATCGCCAACGTGCCGGTCCGCGCCGCTTTTGTCAAGCACCGGGGCTGCTCGTATGTTGGGGGCGTGGAGACGCTGGTCACCGTTCTCGCGGACGTCGGCAACTGGGTCGCGGCCGTCCTGACGGCGCTGCTGGCCGTGGGCACCGCCTGCCACGCCATTCTCTACAAGCGTGACTCACGGTCCGCCGCGGGCTGGGTCGGCCTGATCATCCTGGTGCCCGTCGTCGGGGCGGTGTTGTACACCTTGCTCGGCGTGAACCGGATCCGGCGCCGGGCCTCCAACCTCCGCCGCAATGCGCCGCCCTTCACCGGACAGTACGCCGTGCTGCACGGGGCGGAGCGGGTGCTCGACAGCGCGCTGGACCCGCCGCACCGCTACCTCGTCTCCCTCGGGCGGTACGTGGACCGTGTGGCTCGGCGGCCGCTCACGACGGGCAACGCGGTCCGCCCGCTGTGCAACGGCGACGCGGCGTATCCGGAGATGCTCGCCGCGATCGAGGAGGCCCGGGAGTCCATCGGGCTCGCGACCTACATCTTCGACAGCGACGAAGCGGGCCGCCGCTTCGTGGACGCGCTCGCCCGGGCCGTGCGCCGCGGCGTGGCGGTGCGCGTCCTGGTGGACGGGGTGGGCGCGCGCTACTCGCGCCCGTCCATCGTGGGCGTG
>DAINBS010000381.1:0-2510 GCA_036732805.1 Gemmatimonadales bacterium
AATCAGGAGGCAGGTTCGACTCCCGACTCCCGGTTCCCGACTCCCGACACGGGCTAGCGGTGCCGTGCGAAGACCGTCTTCTTCCCGTCCTTCGTGAAGGCGATGGTGTCGTACGGGTCCTTGCGGCCCCCCTGTTCCATCCCCGGCGAACCCATCGGCATGCCCGGCACCGCGATGCCGGCGATGGCTGGCTTCTCGGCCAGCATCTTCCTGATGTCCGCGGCCGGCACGTGGCCCTCCACCGTGTAGCCGCCCACCTTGGCCGTGTGGCACGACCGGAGGTCGTCGCTCACGCCGCCCTGGATGGCGACGGCGTTCAACTGCGCGTCGGAAACGTTCTGGGCTTCCACCTGGAAGCCATTCGCCCGGAGGTGATCCACCCAGGCGGTACAGCACCCTCAAGTCGGGGTCTTGAAGACCGAGACGGTGGGAGTGGCGGCGGAGGGTTTCGACTGGGCGGACACCACCGCATAGCCCAGACCCGCGGCGACCACCACCGCGCACACTACGAGCGTCGTTCGTCGAATCATTGCACCTCCAGCGCCCTATCCGCGCGGCTGCGGGACGATCCGCAGGTACGGCTTCAGCGCCTTCCAACCATCAGGATACTGCTGTTTGGCATCCGCGTCCGAGACGGACGTGAGGATGATGACGTCCTGGCCCTGCTCCCAGTTGGCCGGCGTGGCGACCTTGTGCTTCGCGGTCAACTGGATGGAGTCGAGCACGCGCAGCACCTCGTCGAAGTTGCGGCCGGTGCTCATCGGGTAGGAGAGCACGAGCTTGATCTTCTTATCGGGGCCAATCACGTAGACATTGCGCACTGTGGCGTTGTCGGCCGGTGTGCGGCCCTCGCATGTATCCTGCGCGTCGGCGGGGAGCATGCCGTAGAGCTTCGCCACCTTCAGGTCGAAGTCCGCGATCATCGGGAAATTGAGCGCCGTGCCCTGCGTCTCCTCGATGTCCTTCACCCAGCCGTGATGGCTTTCGATCGGGTCCACGCTGAGGCCCATCACCTTCACGCCGCGCTTGTCGAACTCACCCTTGATTCGCGCCACCGCGCCCAATTCGGTCGTGCAGACCGGCGTGAAGTCCTTGGGATGCGAGAACAGCACGCCCCACGAGTTGCCGAGCCACTCGTGGAAGCGGATCTTGCCCTCGGTGGTGATGGCTTCGAAATCGGGAGCGTCGGCTCCAATCGGCAGGGGACCCGTCATGTGAGTGCTCCAGGGTTGAGAATTGTGACCAGAATCAGAAGCCGCCCGGGGGACGCGGCACGGCCGTGCGACCGCTGTCGCTGCCGCCGCTGGCGCCGCTGGCGCCGCCACCGGAGGAGTAGCCGCCGGTGCTCACGCCGCTCGAGCCGCCCGAGTTCGATCCGCCCGACGACCCACCGGACGACGTTCCACCGGACCCGCCGGAGCGGTCCACGACGCCGCCCGCGGTCACGGGCATCGGCACGGGCTGGCGGGGGCGCACCCGCGTGTAGCCGACCCCGTTCACCACGCGCGCATCCACGTCGGCCGAGGGCTGACCCGGGACGGGTCCGGTGACGGGCACCCAGCCCCAGCCGGGGCCGTACCGGGGATCGTACATGCCGTAGTACTGATAACCGAACGGCGCGTACATCGAGAGCCAGCCATATTGACTGGCCACCGACCACGGATCCACCCAGGGGCCTCCGCCGTACGGGCCGCTCCATCCGCCACCGCCCCCGGAATAGGTCGGGCGATCGATGACGAACTTCTCGGGGAAGGTGAGCGCGACCATCACGTCGACGACGCTCCCGGGCACACCGGCCTTCGTGAGCTCGACCAGTCGCTTGCTGCTCAGCGGGAACTTGTTGCCCACTTCGATGAGCGCGGCCTGAAGCACTTCGGGGGCGGTCTTGCGGCTGGCCTCCTTCACCTCATCCATCGACCATCGCGCGAGGGGACCGGTGGCCGGCGCCGCTCTACGACCGCTGGCACGCAGTTGCTCGCGCGACAGCCCGTAGCGGCGGACCCGGACGCTGCGGCGGTCGTTGACCTCCACCATCTGCACGTCCACCCAGGTCGGGCCCGGCAGCATCATCGAGAGCCCCGAGATGTGGCGATCGGGCTGGCCGGTGCAGGCGATGGTGCCGCGCGTGAACAGCTGCCGGCCGCTGGTGGACCACTCCGCGCGGCGGGTGCTCCTGCAGCCCGCCTCCTCCGAGGTCCGAGCCCCGCCATCCGTGGCGATGACCTCGTCGAGCACCGTCTCGCCATTCAGCACGGTCTGCTGCGCGACGGCCTGAGGTTCCCCGGACGCGGTGATGCAGACCATCACATCGTCGGCGCGCTGGTTCTCGGGCGCCTGCCGCGCGGCCGCGGCGACGAGATCGGCGATGCCGTCGGTGGTGTTCTCCATCCGAAGCTGCCAGCACCCGAGGTACGGCGCCCACCGGGGATCGACCTGGGGCGTCTGCGCGGCGCCGTACGCCGGCGTCACGATGAAGCTGGCCGCGAGAACGAGGGCGCGCAATGCCATGG
>DAINBS010000382.1:0-2370 GCA_036732805.1 Gemmatimonadales bacterium
CGTCGCCGGCGAACGCTGCGTTTTCTTGCGGGGCATCGAGCGGATGGAGCTGCCGCGCACCTCGATCACCGCCCGGAGCGGTCTCGGCCTGGGCTACGGCCTCCACCTCGCGACCTACGTGGACAGCGGGTGGGTGTGGGTGGGGCACGACGGCGGCGTCAACGGCGGCCTCACGAACATGGCGTATCGCCCCGATCAGGGGGTGGGCTTCGCGTTCATGATCAACTCGGGCAACGGAAAGGCCTACGAGCGGATCTCCCGCATCGTGCGGGACTATCTGACCCAGGATGAGCCGGCCCCGGAACCGCCACCGGTGGCCCCGGTCTCCCAGCTCGCCCGCGATCGGGCGGGCTGGTATCGCCCGGACAACCCCCGGGTCGCCAAGTTCCGCTTCGTCGAGCGGGTGCTCGGGCTCGTGCGCGTGACGGCCACCGACAGCGGCCTCACGATGAAGCCGCTGTTCGATGACGCCCATCAATTCGTGCCGGTGTCGGACCGCCTGTTCCGCCAGCCGTCGGCGCCTGTGGCCACGCTCGCTCTGATCGACGACCCCGAGAACGGCCGCGCCGAAGCCATCGAGCGGATGGGATACCTGATGCCGGTGTCGCTGCACAGGGCATGGACGCCCGTGGTGTGGGCCGAGCTGGGGATCACCGCCCTCCTGCTGCTGGCGGTCGCCTCAACCGCGCTGTTCGCGCTCGTCTGGATTCCACGCTGGCTGTTCGGGCGGCTCGCCGGGGTGCCCAAGCGCCACGTCCGCGTCTGGCCCCTGCTCGCCACGCTCGCCATCGTGGGGTGGGTCGCGGTGGTCGCCTTCAATATGGAGAACGCGATCACCGTGCTCGGACGCCCCACCCCGTGGGCGTGGGCACTCACCGTTACGTCCGTCCTGTTCCCGCTGTTTGCCCTGATCGGCCTGCTCTCGGCACGCAGGGCGGTCGAAGTCAACAGGGTCGTCCGGTGGCAGGCGCTGTTCGCGTCCGTCGTGTTCCTGATAGTCTCGGCCTACCTGGCCTGGTTTGGGATCGTCGGATGGCGGAGCTGGACGTAGGACGGCCAGACGGGATAGACGGGATAGACGGGATGCACGGGATGAACGGGATGCGGGCTAGGTCAGAGTGTTTGCGGCTGTGCCGGCGCGCTGGAGCGCGCGAACCAGGCGTACCGCGGTCTCGAGGGCCGCGTACTCCGTTTCGAACATGGTCACCCCCCACACGGGGTCGGCAACCAGGTCATCGCGGCCGTTGACCAGGAAGGTGAACCCCTCCCAGCGGCGCTCGATGGTGATTCTGACCATGGGGCACGATAGGCGGAAGGCATGGGCGGTGCCGTGATCCTGGTCGCACGTGGTGAACGGCGGCACGCAATTGTTCCAGGCCATCGACTCCCGTGCATCCGGGCACCTTGGTGACGCGTCTCACGGATTCCCGACGGTGCCCCCAATACGTTGATTCCGGTACCGCACGGATCCGGACGCGACCGGTCCGCTGCGGCCAGTCCTCCAGGGGAAGACGGGTGAGAGAGCAGACGCGGGGTCCCGGCCACGGGGCCCCGTTTCTGTTCTCCGTTAGCCGTTAGCCGTTGGCCGTTAGCCGTAGCCGTTAGCCGTTAGCCGTTAGCCGTTAGCCGTTAGCCGTTAGCCGAACACCGCTGGTCGGGTTCGGGCCAGGTGGCTAGCCTTCACGGCAAGTCACGCTGACGGAGAAGCCCGCGGTATGCGTCGCCTCGCGTTCCTGTCCATCTCCCTCCTCGTCGTCGTGGGTGGCGGCGCCTGGGCACCCGCCCCCCTCACCGCGCAGACGGTGCATGCGGTTCTCTTCCACTCGCCCACATGTCCGCACTGCCGCCAGGTCATCAGCCAGGACCTCCCCATCTTCTTCCAGGTGTACGGCGGCGACCCCGAAGTCACCGAGCCAGCGCCGCACCTCACCCTCGTCTCCAACGGACAGCTCGAGATTCTGTTCGTGGACGCGTCCCAGCCCGCCGGGACGACTCTGTACGACGCATCCCTGAAGGCCTATCCGGTCAGCGAGGACCGGCGCGGCGTCCCGCGCATGATCGTTGACGACTCGGTGCTCGTGGGGTCGTACGAGATCCCGAGCAGCCTGCACGCAATCATCAGGAACGGCCTGGCCACCGGTGGGATCGACTGGCCCGCGATACCGGGGCTCGCGGAGGCGGTGGCTGGGTTGCCCACCAGGGCAGAAGCGGCAGAAGCGGCAGAGGCGGCAGGAGCGGCAGGAGCGGCAGGGGCGGCCGATACCACAGGAGAGGGAGGGGTGGGAGAGGTGGGAGGCGGTGTTGACGCCAGGGCCGCGGCTCCCGATACGCGCCTGCCGGCCGAACCTGGGGCTCCGCCACGGCTCGAGG
>DAINBS010000383.1:0-2368 GCA_036732805.1 Gemmatimonadales bacterium
CGGATCGGCAAGCCCCAGGATGGCGCACAGCCGGGTGGCGCACAGGGCCCCGTTGCCGCACATCTCGCCCCGCGAGCCGTCCGAATTGAAGAAGTGGAACCGGACGGCGCCGGGTGCCGATCCGGGGGCCAGGATCACGAACCCGTCGGCCCCGACCCCCGTCGCCCTAGCGCAGACGCGCGCAATGCGGTCCGCCGGCCATCGGCTGGGCTCGGTGTGGCGGCCGTCGAGGAAGACGAAGTCGTTCCCCGACCCGCACATCTTGTAGAAGGTTTCCCCGCTCATAGGCGTCCCAGGATGGCCATGAAGCGAAGCCGCCAGACCATCCAGATGGCTTCCCGGACGATGGACTGGGACATTTTGCTCACCCCGTCGGTCCGATCCACGAACACGATGGGGATTTCGACGATCCGGAAGCCCCGGCGGGCCGCGCGGGTGCTCATCTCGATCTGGAAGGCGTACCCGTTGGACCGGACGGCCCCGAGGTCGATGCCCTCGAGGACCCGGCGCCGGAAGCACTTGAAGCCGCCCGTCGCGTCGCCCAGCCGCACCCCGGTCACCACCCGTGCGTAGATGTTCGCGAAGTAGCTGAGCAGCAGCCTCGGCATGGGCCAGTTGACGACCGTCACCCGCCCGCCCAGGTAGCGGGAGCCAAGCACCAGGTCGGCGTTCTCCACGGCGGCGAGGAACTGCGGCAGGTGCTTGGGGTCGTGCGAGAAATCGGCGTCCATCTCGAAGATGAGCTCGTAGTCCCGCTCGAGGCCCCACCGGAATCCCGCGAGGTAGGCGGTGCCGAGTCCCTGCTTGCCCGGGCGGTGCAGGACGTGGATCCGGGGATCCCGCGCGGCCATCTCGTCGGCCACGCGGCCGGTTCCGTCCGGGGAGTTGTCGTCCACCACCAGCACCTCGATCCGCGGGTCCTGTTCGAGCACCTGCGGCACGATGAGCTGGAGGTTGTTCAGCTCATTGTACGTCGGGATGATGATGAGCGCCCGCTCAGCCATGCCGCCCTCGCGTGAAGTGCGGCACCAGCAGGATCCCGAGCACGACCACCGCGCTCAGCAGGGAGAGCAGCCGCCCGCGCCGATAGTCGGGACTCTCGAAGCGGAGGGTCACTTCCCGGGTGCCCGCGGCCACAGGCACGCCGATCTGGGCGAGGTTCGCGCGCACGACCGGCGCCACCTGCCCGTCCACGGTGGCGGTCCAGTCCCGGTACCAGTTTTCCGCGACCACGAGGTAGGCGTCGGTGGCGGGGGCCGGCACGAGCTGGATGGTCATGCTCCCGGGCTGCCAGTCACGCACCGATGCGACGACGGGGAGCGGCTCCGGCAGCGCCTGGAGCGGAGCGGGATTCACCGGCGCGTCCTGGGCGAGGATCGCGACCGAACGCGGATCGAGCCGGGGATCCAGTACGGCGCCCACGGCGCTCGAGTCCTCCGCCTTGATCGCCCCGGCGCTCACCCACGCGTACGCCGGCGGCGTCTCGCGCTCGAACACGACCACGCTGCCGCCGCCGGCCCGCTCGACGGGCGCCGGCCAGCGGACGTACCCAGCGATCGTATCGGGCACACCGGCGTCCGCCGCCAGCAGCACGTACCGCACGGCGTACAGGTCCCAGAGCTTGGGATTCCCGACGTTCCTCCACACGTTCTTGCCGCCCATCAGCTGGTCGAACGCGTGCAGCTCGTTGCCGTGGTAGCCGAGTACCTGCGGAATCCGATACGCCATGAGCGATGAGCCCGGATAGGCCCCGGGGATGTTCAGGACCCGGAACGGGCGCGGCACGGAATCGAGGCGCGCCGTGAGCGCGTCCCCGCCGTAGAGGTCGGCATGCGGCGGCGGCGACCAGGACCAGAATGGCGCCGCGTTCCGCCAGAGGTCGGCGCTCACCACCAGTGGCACGCCCAGGGCGAGCGCCGCGAGGGGCACGCGGCCACGCTCACGCGCCGCGAGCAGCAAACCGAGGACGATCAGCGCACCGCCGCTCAGGGCGCCGCCCAACCGGATGGCGCCGTTTGCCTCCTGCGCGGCCGCCACGGTCCCCCGCCCCTGCGCCAGCTGGATTCCCTGGGCGGCGGATTCCGCCACGGCGCCCGGCACGCCGGCGAGACTCAGCACCAGGATGCCCGCACCGATGCCGGCCCAGACCAGTCCGCGGCGGTGTTTCGATTCGCCGTCCGTGGTCAGCCGGTCCACACCGAGCGCTGCGAAGACCGCCAGGATGAGTGCCACCACGTAGAGCGCCATGCCGGGCGCGCGCGTCTGCTTCACGAACGGCATCACCGCCCACCAGACGCGATAGAACGGCGTCGCCCCACCGAGCGCGATGAGCAGGAACAGGACCCCGATCCCGCCGGCCCAGAGCACG
>DAINBS010000384.1:0-2317 GCA_036732805.1 Gemmatimonadales bacterium
CTCCGCCGCGCCCACCCCGGCAGCGGATCCGCGAAAGACTGACGTGGCTCCTGGCGCCGGGGCCCAGGAGACGGGGAGGCCGTCATGGCGCTTCACCTCGTCCGTCCGTCCCCGCGTCGATCTCGATTCTCTCTTCGGCGAACACTCTGCCTCGCGCTGCTGGCCATGTGCTGGCCCAGCCTTACCAACGCCCAGGTCGGCATGGTCCAGGGCGTCGTGCGAGATGCCGCCACCACCGCCCCCCTGCAGGATGTCGACGTCTTCATCTGCGGTACCGGCGGCTGTCAGTCGGCGACGACCGGAGTGGCTGGCTCCTACGCCTTCAGCCCGCCCGCGGGCACCTACTACGCCTTCACCCGCAACAGCATCGGCTACACGAACGAGATCCACGGCGATCTCCTTTGTCCCGGCCAGTGCCAGGCGTACATCGCGGAGACGAGCGGCACACCCATCGTCGTGGTCTCGGGGCAACAGGTCACGGTCAACTTTGCCCTCGATCGCGGAGCCGTCATCTCCGGCACCGTCACTGCAGGCGGGACGCCACTTGCAGGCGTCACCGTACGCGCCGTCGGAATCACGACGTCGAGCCCCTTCGTCGCGGCCGAGGCTCAGACCGACAGCGCGGGCGCGTACAGCATCCGGGGACTCCCGACCGGTCGCTACTACGCGGCTACCGCGAACGATCTGGGCTTCGTGGACGAGATCTACGACAACGTTCCGTGCCTGGGCTGGTGCTCGGAGAACGACTTCGAAGCCACCGCCACGCCGATAGACGTGGCGCTTGGCGCCACGGCTGCCGACAGGGACTTCGCCCTCGAGGGCGGTGGCCGTATCACGGGCACGGTGACGGACGCCGCGACATCGAGCCCCGTGGATGATGTGTGCGTCGTGGTCGTCACCGTCGTCGGCGGTGTACTCAGATTCGCCGGGTACGACTGCGCCGATGGGTCTGGGACGTACGAGGTCGGGATGCTGCCAACAGGTACGTACTACCTCGCCATCGATCCTTTCACGACCAGGCACATTCCGGAGATGTACGACGACATCCCCTGCCACGGATACTCGTGCATTCTCGAGCTCCCAGGAGCGACACCCATCCAGGTGTCCGTGGGTGCAACGACGACGGGACGGGACTTCGTGCTGAACCTGGGCGGCGCCATTCGCGGCGTCGTGAGGGATGCGATGACGTCCGACCCGCTGGGCTGGGTTGGCCTCTCCGTGTTCAGCCGGGATGGTGACAGCGTCGCGTGGGTCGGTTACGCCGAGACCGACGCGTCGGGCGAGTATCTCGTCGCGGGACTGCCGGGCGGCACCTACTACGCCATCGCCGAACGTGACCGCTACAGGGACGAGATCTTCGACGACATCCAGTGTCCCGCCGAGCAGTGCACGCTCGCCGACCTCCTCACCCTCGGCACCCCCATCGCGGTGACGGCGGGTGGCGTCGTGACGTCGGGCATCGACTTCAGCCTGCGGGGCGACATCCCGCCGGGCGCACCGCGGGAACTGCGCGCAACCGTGGGCGGCTACAACGTGTCGCTGTCGTGGTCGCCCCCCTACTCCGGCGCGTCGGCCACGGGTTACGTCATTGAGGCCGGCCTGACGCCCGGCACGACCATCGTCAGCCTGGCGAGCACCACGACGAGCTACGTGGCCTCGGGCGTGGCGCCGGGCCGTTACTACGTGCGGGTGAGGGCCGTGAATGCCTACGGCACGGGCCCGGCCTCCGAGGAGCGCGAGGTCGTCGTCAGCGCGAACGGCTCGGCGCCGCCGGGCGCACCCGAGCGCGTCACGGGATGGATGAGCGGCCAGCGGTTGACGCTGACCTGGGCCGACGCTCCCGAGGGCGGCACGCCCAGCAGCTATGTAGTGGAAGCCGGCTCCGCGACCGGCGTGACGAACATCGCGGTGCTTCCCGTCGGGACCCGTGCGCTCACCTACATACCCGTGCCGGCCGGCTTCTACTTCGTTCGCGTCCGTGCGGTGAACGCCGCCGGCAGCAGCCCGCCGTCCACCGAAATCCTGCTGAACTCGGGTTTCGTGGCGGCTCCTCCGGAGGCGCCACGGGGCCTGGAGTACGCGGTTGCCGGATCGAGCGTCACGCTTACGTGGCACGCGCCCGCCAGTGGCGCGCCAACCCGCTATCTCATTCGCGCCGGCTCGGCGCCGCGATTGTCGAACCTGGCTCAGTTGGACACCGGCAGCGCCGCGACGACGGCGGTGGTGGGAGGCGTGCCGCCGGGGACGTACTACGTGCGCGTACACGCGGTGAATGCCCTGGGCGCGAGCGTCGCGTCGAACGAGGTGGTGGTCGTCG
>DAINBS010000385.1:0-2305 GCA_036732805.1 Gemmatimonadales bacterium
TGCCGAGCGCATCGGGCGGCGGATCACGCGGGTCCCGCCTGAAGTGCTTGCTCGGGCGGTCGAGGGGCTTGTGGAGATTGTTGGGGACTGAGAACCGCCGCGCTGCGCAACCGCTCCAACCGCTCAACCGGACGGACCGCCAGAGCCCGGGCGCTATCCGCGTGATGACGGGTTCCGCCGCTTGCCATTGTGGGGATGCAGCCCCCATCATCCGGACGCGGCCCCATCACGCCACCACTCCTGCGGGAGCGTCCGCCTGTTCTGGAATCGAGTCCTGGATCTGTTCCACGCCGCGCTCGAGGTGGAGGGCGACCGCGAGGCGTTCCTCGCGCATGCGAGCCGGGGGGACGAGCGGTTGGCGCGGGAAGTGCGAGCCCTCCTGGCGGCCCACGACCGAACGGGCATCGTGCCCCGGTCCCCCGATGCCGCGCAAATCGCGGCCCGCGACGAATTCGAGACCGTCCCGGCCCAGCTGACGGAAGCCCTCGATGGTCGCTACCGCGTGGAGCGGTTGCTGGGGATGGGCGGCATGGCGCTCGTCTTCCTCGCCCGCGACGTGCGGCACGAGCGCGCGGTGGCCATCAAGGTGGTGCGGCCGGACCTCGCCCGCGGGCTCGGTGCGGAGCGGTTCCTGGCGGAGATCCGGGTGACCGCGAACCTCCAGCACCCCAACATCCTGCCGCTGTTCGAGTCGGGTGAGGCTGGGCCGTTCGTCTATTACGTCATGCCGTTCGTGGCGGGCGAGTCGCTCGGGCAGCGTCTCAAACGCGGGGGCGAGCTGGCCACCGAGGAGGTCCTGCGCATCGCCGGCGCGGTCGCCTCCGCGCTCGACTACGCGCACGCCCAGGGGGTGATCCATCGGGACATCAAGCCCGGGAACATCCTGCTCCGGGGCGACGACGCGTTCGTGGCGGACTTTGGCATCGCGCTCGCCGTGGCGACGGCTGGGGACCGGCGCCTCACGGTCCCGGGCGCCGCGATCGGGACGCCGGCGTACATGAGTCCGGAGCAGGTGGATGGCGAGGTGGCCCTGGACGGTCGGGCGGACGTGTACGCCCTCGGCTGCGTCACCTACGAGATGATCATCGGCGACCCGCCCTTCACGGGCCACGCGCGCACCGTCATGCTGCGGCACCTGCGGGATCCGGTGCCGCCGGTTTCGACCGTGCGGCCGGCGTTCGGGCCCGCCGTGGACGACGTGCTGGCGAGGGCGCTCGCCAAGTCTCCCGCGGATCGGTTCGCGACGGCTGGGGCGTTCGTGGCGGCGCTGCGAGCGGCCCTCGGTCAGGATGCGGTCGGCAGCGGCGCGTCCGGGGCGCCTCGACGCGCGGCGGCCGGCACCCACCATACCCCCGACGGCTGGAAGCTCAGGCAGGAGATCCGGTTCTGTCGGGCGCGGGACGGCGTGACCCTGGCCTACGCCGAGAGTGGCTCGGGCATGCCGATGATCAAGGCGGCCAACTGGCTCAGTCACCTCGAGTTCGATGCGCAGAGCCCGGTGTGGCGCCACTGGTGGGCGGCGTTGTCCGCGCGCTACCGGTTCATTCGGTACGACGAGCGGGGGTGCGGGCTATCGGACCGGAATCCGGCGTCGATCACGTTCGACGACTGGGTGTCCGACCTCGAAGCGGTCGTCGATGCGGCGGGCATCGAGCGCTTTGTCCTGCTCGGCGTCTCGAAGGGCGGCGCGATCGCGACGGCGTACGCCGCCAAGCACCCGGAACGCGTGAGCCATCTCGTCATCCACGGCGCGTTCGCCGTGAGCAAGCTCGGTCGGGCGGAGGACGAGGCGGCCCGGAAGCGGGTATGGCTGGAGGTGGAGATGGTGCGACTCGGGTGGGGGCAGCACAATCCGGCGTACCGCCAGGCGTTCACGACGATGTTCTACCCGGGCGCGTCACCGGACCAGACCGACTGGTTCAACGAGCTGCAGCGGATCTCGGCGGCCCCCGAAGTGGCCGCGCGCATCATGGAGGCGACCTTCACGATCGACGTGCGGGACGCGGCGCGGCGGGTCACGACGCCCACGCTGGTGCTGCACTCGCAGGACGAGGCCCGGGTTCCCTTCGCGGCGGGCCGGCAGCTGGCGAGCCTGATTCCCGGCGCCCGGTTCGTGCCGCTGGACAGCCGCAATCACATTCCGCTCGAGCACGAGCCCGCGTGGCAGCGGTTCGTGGACGAGATCTACACGTTCACCGGGGTGGTGGACCGGTGAGGGCGGCGCGGAGGCGGGGGACGGAAATCCCGAAGGTTCTTGTCCCTTGCCAATGGAAAGACCCGTTCCCACTACGGGCACAACTCCCAG
>DAINBS010000386.1:0-2259 GCA_036732805.1 Gemmatimonadales bacterium
GCATCGCGGAGACGCTCGCGGAGCAGCTGCGGCGCGCGGGCGACTTCCTCGCCCGGTTCAACGGCGGCACCTTCGGCGTCCTGTTTCCCAGCGTACGCCGCACCGAAGGCCCGCGCGGGCACTGCGAGCGGCTGCGCCGGGCGGTCGAGGAGATGGACATCGAGTTCACGGACCGCGACGGCGCGCCACGCCGGCTCACGCTGAGTGTCGGGTTCGTCACGCGGGTCCCGGAGCGTGGCCAGTCGGCGGACGATTTCGTCGCCCCCGCCGCCGAGGCCCTGAAACGCGCCAAGGCGCAGGGAAGGAACCGGATCGAGGCGGCCTGACGGGACCCGCGAGCCGGACCGGCGGGGCTGTCCTCGTCCAGGGCGACCCGGCTCGTCGCAGGCGCCCGCAGCCTCAGCTGGATAGCGCATCGGCCCTCGGAGCCGAGGGCCACTGATGGCGCGATGTCGCCTTGTGGGGGCGGAGGGCAACGTGCCGGGCACTGTCGCGCATGGACGCATCGCGGCCGCCGTTCTCCGGCGCTACGCTCGCGACGAGCGGGGCTTGGCCCTTCCCCTGGTCGTGTTCCTGGTGGGGCTCCTCACCGCCATGCTCGCGCTGGGACTGACCCGCGCGTCCATCGACCTGCAAATCGCGGTCGCCAGTCAGGCGATTGATGAAGCCAGCATCGTTGCCCGCAGTGGTCTCCAGGAGTACCTGGGTTGGGCCGCTTATGACGGGTGCGGGCGGATCATCCGGCCGCCGGACGGCGATTCCGTGCGGGTCAATGTCCCCGGCGGCTACGCCGATGTCGTGGCCAACGTGGTGCGGCGTCCGCCTGACACCCTCGCCAACTGGCTGTACGTCGTGCGGTCCACCGGTCACGTGATCTGGCCGTCCATGGGAGCGGTTCCCGTAGCGAATCGGACGGCCGCGCAGTTCGCCGAATGGCAGTCGGGTCAGCTCGCGTTTCCCGCCGCCTTCACTGCCGCCAACGGCCTCACCCGCGTCGCCGGTGGCAGCGGCCAGCTGCATGGCGCGGACGAGCATGGGACGGTTGGCTGCCAAACCACGCAGCGCCGGTCCGTAGAGGTGGCGGGGACGGTCCCGTCCCTTGCCGGCTTCGATCTCACCGGCGCCGCCCCCGGCGGCGGCAGCACCGGGGCCAACATCGTGACGAACGCGCGGATCGATTGGGGATCCGTGCTGAGCCCGGGCCGCATCGTCACCGACTTCACGAGCATTCAGCCGGACGACGGCACCTATCCGGTCCAGCTCGTGATGGGGGACGCCACGCTCGGCTCGGCGGGGGCCACCACGTTCGGGCGGGGGCTGCTGATCGTCTCCGGTAACCTCACCGTGGTCGGCAGCTTCGTCCAATGGTACGGCGTCGTCCTGGTGGGCGGTCTGATACAGTTCGACGCCGACGACCAGCGCTTCGACGGCCTGGTGGCATCCGGCCTGAACCGGCAGCTCGGCATGGCCGTGCCGACCGGAGCCATCGGCGGCGATTACACGGACATCGACTACAACTCGATGTACGTCGGGCTCGCCCTGCGTCCGCTCGCCGGCCTCGCCCCCATCCCCAACGCCTACCTGGAGCACTGGCGGAGCTACTAGGGCGCGTGGCGCGGGTCATTGCCTGCACGCCATGGCACACGGGAGGAACCGGATTGCCCGGCGCGGGGTTGTCCAGCCGAGCGATTCCCCCAAGATTGTCGCAGGCGCCCGTAGCTCAGCTGGATAGAGCATCGGCCTTCTAAGCCGAGGGTCGGAGGTTCGAGTCCTCCCGGGCGCGTCTCCCCCACCACCCTTCCGATCACTACCTTGGTGTCGGCGGCGGGTGGCGGATTCCGCCGGGACGCGGTGGAGGGCCCATGGGTGAGGATTCGGGCGGATCGGCGCCGGTGTACGCCGGTGGTGCCAGCCACTTCCGCGGCGTGCTCGCGGTGAACGGTCAGCTCACGCTCAGCGACATCGCCCTCAGCTTCAAGGCCGGCCGGCTCAATCTCCAGACGTACGAGCATTCGATTCCCCTCGCAGACATCGCCGCGGTCGAGCCCCGCCGGGGTCTCGCCATCGTCGGCGACGGAATGGCGGTGATCCTCCGCGACGGCCACGAGGAGCGGTTCGTCGTGTTCGGCCGCCGCGTGTGGATCCGGCAGATCCTCGCCGCCCGCGACGCCCTGGCGGCCACCGCCGGCACCACGTAGCGGGCGGCGGCCGGCCCATGTGGTTTCGCGAGCGGGTGGTGCTGGTCACCGGGGGCACACG
>DAINBS010000387.1:0-2234 GCA_036732805.1 Gemmatimonadales bacterium
CGCCGGATCGTCGTCACGAACACGCCGCTCACGCGGAACTGACACCGCGGCGTCGCTCACCGTGGCCGCCACGCAACCGCCGGACGCCCAAGCCCCCTGCACCGCCGCGGACTTCGACTACTGCTGTCCGCCGGAGCTGATCGCCCAGCACCCCATCGCCGACCGCGCCGGGAGCCGACTGCTCGTTCTCGGCCGGGACAGCGGCACCATCCGGCACGGGGCCTTCCGCGACCTCCCTGCGCTGCTCGAGCCCGGTGACGTGCTCGTGCTCAACACGAGCCGCGTGATCCCCGCCCGGCTCATCGGCCGGCGCGACAACGGCCGGCCGGCGGAGGTGCTGCTGGTGCATCCGGAGCCGGACGGGACGTGGCTCGCGATGGTGCATCCGGGAGGGAAACTGAAGGCGGGGAGGCGGGTGTGGGTGGGGGGCGGAGAGATGCCAGTGAGGGCAGAAGGCAGAGAGAGAGAGGACGGGGCGGAGATCGAGATCGCGGACGTCGTCGGTGGCGGATTGAGACGGGTACGGTTCCACGGCATGGACGCGCGCGACGTGATGCGGCAATACGGGACGGTGCCGCTGCCACCCTACATCCACCGGCCGCCCGACGCGGATGACCGGGACCGGTATCAGACCGTGTACTCCCGGCACGACGGGAGCGTCGCCGCGCCCACGGCCGGCCTCCATTTCACCCCCGAGGTCCTGGACGCGGTCCGCGCGCGCGGGGTGGCGATTGCGGAGGTCGTGCTCCACGTGGGTCCCGGGACGTTCAAGCCGGTCGAGGTCGCGGACCTCCGGCAGCACGTGATGCACGCGGAATGGTACGAAATCTCCGAGGCGGCCGCGGCCGCGATCAACGCCGCCCGCGCGGCCGGAGGCCGGGTGTGGGCCGTGGGCACGACGTCCGTGCGCGTACTGGAAACGCCTGCCCGTACTGCCCTCCCTGCCCTTCCTGCCCCTTCTGCCGCTCCGCCGGCGGTCGTGGCGGGTTCTGGCTGGACCGACATCTTCATCCACCCACCATTCACCTTCCGCACCGTGGACGCGCTGCTCACCAACTTCCATCTCCCCCGGTCGACACTCCTCATGCTCGTCGCGGCCTTCGCCGGCCGCGAGGCCACCCTGCGCGCGTACGCCGAGGCCATTCGCGAGCGATACCGGCTGTACAGCTACGGCGACGCGATGGCGATCGTCCCGGGATAGATTCTCCGCGTGTTCGAGTTCGAGATCGCCGCCGAGGCCGGCGCCGCGCGCGCCGGCACGCTCGCCCTGCCCCACGGGACGGTGCGCACGCCCGCGTTCATGCCGGTGGGCACGCAGGGAACCGTGCGCGCGCTGTCGCCGCTGGATCTCCGGGCCGTCGGCACGCAGATGCTCCTCGCGAACACCTATCACCTGCACGTGCGCCCCGGCGAGGACGTCGTGGCCACGCTCGGTGGCCTGCACCGGTTCATGGGATGGGACGGCCCCATCCTCACCGACTCCGGCGGCTTCCAGATCTTCTCGCTCCAGGGATTCCGCCGGGTGGACGACGACGGGGTCGTGTTCCAGTCGCACGTGGACGGGAGCCGGCGCCGGCTGACGCCGGAGACGGCCATGGACGTGCAATGGACGCTCGGCCCGGACGTGGCGATGGCCCTCGATCACGTCGTCGCGGGGCCGGCGGACACCACCACCGCGACGGACGCGCTCGCGCGCACCACCCGCTGGCTCAAGCGGTGCCGCGACCGGCACGCGGCGCTGAGCGCCGAGCACCCCGGACGCCAGGCGCTCTGGCCCATTCTCCAGGGCGGCACCGACCCCGCCCTGCGCGCGGAGGCCGTGGCCTGCACCCTGGACCTCGGATCCTGGTCGGGGCTCGCCGTGGGAGGGCTGGCGGTCGGGGAGCCGCGCCCCGCCATGTACGCCACGCTGGACGCGCTCGCGGCGCGGCTGCCCCGCATCCTGCCCCGTTATCTTATGGGCGTCGGGTTCCCCGAGGACCTGCTCGAGGCAGTGGCTCGCGGCATGGACCTGTTCGACTGCGTGGCGCCCACGCGCAACGGCCGGAACGGCCAGGCGTACACGCCCGACGGGCCGGTCAACATCCGCAACGCCGCGCATCGGACGGACCCCCGGCCGCTCGACGAGACCTGCGACTGTGAAACCTGCCGGACGTACAGTCGCGGGTACCTGCGTCACCTGTTCGTGGCGGGCGAGCTGCTTGGCCTGCGGCTGCTGTCGCTGCACAACGTCC
>DAINBS010000388.1:0-2219 GCA_036732805.1 Gemmatimonadales bacterium
CTATCATTCGGGGAAATCTGGAACATGAGCTTCGGCTTCCTGGGCATCCAGATCGGGTTCGCGCTGCAGAACGCCAACGTGAGCCGGATCTTCGAGACCCTGGGCGCCGCCGTGGACGATATTCCGATCCTGTGGATCGCGGCCCCGGTGACCGGGCTCGTGGTGCAGCCCATCGTGGGCTACTTCAGCGACCGCACCTGGAACCGCCTGGGCCGGCGGCGGCCGTACTTCCTGGGCGGGGCCATCCTCGCGTCGCTTGCGCTCCTCGTCATGCCGAACTCCCCGTCGCTGTGGGTGGCGGCCGGGATGCTCTGGATCATGGACGCCTCCATCAACATCTCGATGGAGCCGTTCCGCGCGTTCGTGGGCGACAACCTGCCGTCCGAGCAGCGCACCACCGGGTTCGCCATGCAGTCCTTCCTCATCGGCACCGGCGCGGTGGCGGCCTCAATCCTCCCCTGGCTCCTCACCAACCAGTTCGGCGTGAGCAACGAGGCGCCGGAGCACATGATCCCCGATTCGGTGCGGCTCTCCTTCTACTTTGGCGCCGCGGTCTTCTTCGTCGCGGTGCTGTGGACGGTCATCCGGTCGCGGGAGTACTCGCCCGAGGAGATGGCGTCGTTCGAGGAGAACCAGGCGCGCGAGAGCGCGGTCCGGGCCCGGCGGACCACGGAGGAATTCGCGGACCATGCCCGCCGGCAGATTCGCCTCGGCGCGGTGTGCTTCGTGGCGGGCATCGCTCTGAGCCTCGGGCTGTTCGCCAACGCGCTCTACCAGGTGATGGTCCTCTCGGCCGGCCTGGGCATGGTGGGGGGCCTGCTCATCGTGAGCGGGCTGCTGCAGCGCTCGGGCCATCGCGACAACGGCTTCGTCACGATCCTGAACGACCTCCAGGACATGCCGCAGACCATGAAGCAGCTGGCCTGGGTGCAGTTCTTCTCGTGGTTCGCGCTGTTCGCCATGTGGATCTACACGACGGCCGGTGTCACCAGCCACATCTATGGCACCACCGACACCACCTCGGCGCTCTACAACGAAGGGGCCAACTGGGTTGGTGTGGGCTTCGGGACCTACAACGGGGTGGCGGCGGTGGTGGCGTTCGGCATCCCGGTCCTGGCCCGATGGACCAGCCGCAAGATGGCGCACGTGGTCTGCCTGCTGTGCGGCGCGGCGGGGCTCGCCTCGGTGTACGTGCTGCCGGACCCGCGCTTTTTGCTGGCCTCGATGGTGGGCGTGGGGATCGCCTGGGCAAGCATTCTCTCCATGCCGTACGCGATCCTGACCGGATCGCTGCCTCCGTCCAAGCTCGGGTACTACATGGGCGTGTTCAACTTCTTCATCGTGATCCCGCAGATCGTGGCCGCGGCCGTTCTCGGGTACGTGGTGCGGCGGTTCTTCGACGGTCACGCGATCTACGCGCTGCTCGTGGGAGGCGCGTCGCTCGTGGTCGCCGCGGCGCTCACGCTCCGGGTGGAAGACCGGGACGATGTGGTCGGTGCGGGATGAGCGGGATGGGTACGAATCGCAGAGGTGATTCCATGATGCGGGCAGCATTCCGGACGGCCGCGGTCGCCCTCGGCACCCTTCTGTTCGCGGCGTGCGTCCGCACGCCACCCGAGAGCGATTCTCCCCCCCGAGCCGATGGGCCCACGCCAACCGTGATGGTCGACCGGTGGATGTACGCGATGGCCGAGGCCGGGAATCCGGCGGTGTTCTGGAACTCGGCCACCGTCTACTTCCTCCTCACCGATCGCTTCGCCAACGGCGATCCGACGAACGACCGCGCCCTGGGCCGCGCGCAGGACGGCGCGGTGCTGCGGAGCTTCCAGGGTGGCGATCTCGCGGGCCTGCTCCGGAAGATCGAGGACGGGTACTTCGACAGCCTGGGCGTGGATGCCATCTGGATGACGCCGTTCGTGGAGCAGATCCACGGGAGCGTGGACGAAGGCACGGGGAAGTCCTACGGGTTCCACGGCTATTGGACGCGCGACTGGACGGCCGTGGATCCCGCCCTCGGCAGCGAGGCGGACCTGCGCGCGGTGGTGGACGCCGCGCACCGGCACGGCATCCGCGTCCTGCTGGACGCGGTCATCAACCACCCGGGGCCCGTCACCCCCCTCGATCCCGCATGGCCCGAGGAGTGGGTACGCACGAGCCCCCGCTGCACCTTCCGGGACTACACCACCACCGTGGACTGCGCTCTGGTGCCGACCCTCCCG
>DAINBS010000389.1:0-2207 GCA_036732805.1 Gemmatimonadales bacterium
CGACACCTCAACTGCTTGGCTCGCTGAGCCTTGGCAGCGAGCCGTGAGCGAAGCGGAAGCCCCGCACAACGGCGTGCGGGTTACGAAGGCGTGCCGAGGGCCCGCGTGAGGGCGGCCGCGACCCCCGGGTCGAACGCGACGAGCATCACCCGCTCGGGGAGCGGGTGCGCGTCGAGGAACACGCGGAGGGTTTCGACGGCGACGGCCGCCGCCTGGTCGAGCGGATAGCCGTACACGCCGCAGCTGATTGCCGGGAACGCGATGGTGCGCACGCCGTGCCGGGCGGCGAGCGCGAGCGCCGAGCGGTAGCACGACGCGAGCAGCGCCGGCTCGCCGTGATCGCCGCCGCGCCAGACCGGTCCCACGGTGTGGATCACGTGCGGGGCCGGGAGTCGATGGCCGCCGGTGATCCGGGATTCGCCCGTGGGGCAGCGCACGCCGGGGCGGACTTCGGGGACGCGGCGGCACTCCTCCAACAATCCGGGACCGGCGGCGCGGTGGATGGCCCCGTCCACGCCGCCACCGCCCAGCATGCGCTCGTTCGCGGCGTTGACGATGGCGTCGACCAGCAGGGCGGTGATGTCACCCACCACGATGTCGATGCGGCTGCGGGGCGCCGCGTGGCTCACGGCTTGGCGACCTCCGTGGGGAACTCCCCCGTAATGTCGGCTCGCGACACACGGCGGGCCAGCGCCGCCGTCGCGTCCTCCGTCGGGACGGGATCGAGCGCCCGGGCGAGCGGCAGGGTCGCGAGCACGAGGAGGGCCGAGAGCCAGAAGGGCACCCCTACGCCGAGCCCGTCCATCAGGAATCCCGCCGCGATGGGGAAGGCGACGCGCGAGACCCCGCCGAAGGTGTGCTGGACGCCCATGTAGAGCCCGCGCTCGCTGCTTCGGACCGCAGCCGAGAGCAGGCCCGTGATGCACGGGAACACGAACGCGGTGCCGAACGGCATGAGGGTGAAGCCGAGCAGAACGACGGGCAGGGAGTGCGCGAGGCCGGTGACTGCGAGTCCCGCCGCGAGCGTCGCGATCCCGAGTCGCGCGAGGCGGGCCTCGCCCAGCCGGTCTACCAGCCGTCCGAGGATGAGCGAGCGGACCACCACGCCCAGACCGCCCAGGTACATCACGAAATACCCGACGGAGTGCTCGGTGACGCCCAGGCGTTCGGCAAGGAGCAGCGGCACGGTCTGGATCGTCCCGTAGAACGCGCCGATAGCCACCGTGTAGATCCAAATGAGCCGGGAGGCGGGGGCGTCGGCGTGCGTGAGAACGTGGCGGATCGCGGCGCGACCGGTCGTCGCGACGTGCGCCGCCGACGCACGCCCCGCGTCGGCGCGGCTCTCCCGCAGGAACCGCCACGCGAATCCCCCGACCAGCAGCGCAAGGGCGGCGGCGCCCAGTCCCACGGCCTCGGGACCACCGGCGACGTCGAGCGCGGAGCCCAGCGCGGGGCCGGCCACCGCCCCCAGGCTGGTGACGGCCGACAGCCACCCCAGGCTCTTGGTGCGCTCGGTCGAGGACGAGGTGTCGGCCACGTACGCCTGCACCACGCCGATCGTCCCGCCACCCAGTCCCTGCACGAGTCGCGCGACGAGCAGCAGCGGAATGGAGCCCGCGAACGCGAACAGCACGTAAGCGGCCGCGGTGACCGCGAGCCCGGCCAGGATGGCCGGCCGCAGCCCGTAGCGGTCGGACAGGCGCCCCCAGCCGGGTGCCGACACCAGCTGGGCGATGCTGAAGGCCGAGATGAGCAGCCCCACCACCAGCGCGGACGCGCCGAACTCGGTCGCGTAGTACGGCAGGAGGGGCACGATCATCGTGAGCCCCACCATGTCCACGAACGCGACGACGAAGAGGACGATCAGGCGGGCCAGACGCGGTCTCCAGGCTGAGGCGGGCGACGCGGCGCAGGGGGGAGTCTGCCGGGCCTTCCAAGAAGGCGCAAGATCGGGTCGTGCGGGATCGGCGGGATGAGCGGATGGACGGGATGAACGGGATGGAACTGCGGCTCCTTGCAGCGGAGTGGGCGGACGCGCACATTCCCGCCTCCTCACCACCCTCCGCAGGAGGTGTTGCATGCGCAGTCTCACAATGGTCGGCCTGGTGGCAGGCCTCGCGCTCGCCTGTCAGGCGGCTGAAACACCGGAGCAGGCGGCGGAGCGGATGGCGGCCGAAACCGAGGCCGGGACCGCCGCGCTCGACGCG
>DAINBS010000390.1:0-2158 GCA_036732805.1 Gemmatimonadales bacterium
GTGATGCCCTACATCGCCGGCGGCTCGCTGCGCCAGCGGCTGGAGGGAGGGCAACGGCTCGCGCCCGACGGGGCCCTCGCGATCGCGGCGCCGGTGGCTGACGCGCTCACGTACGCCCACCAGATGGGTGTGTTCCACCGGGACATCAAGCCGGAGAACATCCTGTTTTCCCAGGGCCATCCGGTGGTCGGTGACTTCGGCATCGCCAAGGCGATCAGCACGGCGGGCGGCGCGAACCTCACCCGCACCGGGTTTCCCCTGGGCACGCCGGGCTACATGAGTCCGGAGCAGGCCGCGGGCCTCACCGACCTGGATGAGCGGAGCGACGTCTACAGCCTCGCCGCGGTGATCTACGAGATGGTGGTGGGGGAGATCCCAGGCGGGTGGCCCACGGAGGAATCCGTGCGCATCGGCCGCTTCCTCAACGCGGGACCAGCGCATCGCGCCCGCCTCGCCCAGGCCGGCGCCACGATCGAGGCCGCCCTGGTGCGCGGCCTGGCCATCCGCCCCGACCAGCGGACGGCCAGCCCGGCGGCCCTGCTCAATGAGCTGCGGGGCACCGCGCCGCCGCGCCGCCAGTACAGCGAGGACGACGTGCAGGAGATCGTGCGGCGCGCCGCCGAACTGGAGGTCACAAACCCCACGGCGGCGGGAGCGATGACCATCGGCGGCGTCGAGCAGATCGCCGCCGAGGCCGGCATCCCCGTCGCACTGGTGCGTTCGGCGGCACGTTCGCTGGAGCGCCGCGTACCCTCCGGCCCGCCCGCGCTGGCCGACGAGCCACCCAAGAAGAACTGGTTCCTGGGAGCGCCGACCAGGCTGGTCTTCGAGCGCGTGGTGGACGGCGAGCTACCGGACGCGGAGTTCCCGCTGATCGTGGACGAGATCCGCCGGGTGTTGCGGAATGTGGGGCAGGTGAGCCACCTGGGGCACTCGTTCGCGTGGACCATGGTCCGCAGCGGGGGCACCACGCGTAGCGTGGAGGTCGTGGTCACGGTGCGCGGTGGTGTCACCCGGATCACGGTCCAGGAACCCCTCGGCAATCTGATCGGCGGCATCTTCGGCGGCATCGGCGGGGGGATGGGTGGCGGTGGCCTCGGTCCGATGCTTGGGATCATGCTGGACGGCTTGGGGATGGGTGGCGGCGTGGCGGCCGCCGTCGTGCCCCTCTGGCTCTTTGCCACGTTCGCAACGGCGCGGACGGCCTACTACTACGCGGTCCGGCGGCGATCCCGCGCGCTCGAAGGGCTCGTGGACCGGTTGGCGGTACTCGCGCGCGAGCTCGCGGTGCCCGTCCGTCCCGCGCTGGCCAACCGCAACCAGCTCGCCCTCCCGTCGAGCTGACGGTCGGTCCGTGCAGCCGGCCTCGCCGTGAAGGCTGGCGCGCGCGTCTGGGACCTCACGCCTTCACATACTCCCGTCCTCACGTTCTCTCGTGTCCCTTCGCCGTCTTCTTCCGAACGGAAGGCTGATCGGCAACCACGTCGGCCACCGTCGTGGATCCGAAGAACCGCGAGATCTGCTCCGAGGTGGCCTTCCAGCGGTGGTGCATGGGGCAGGGCGCCGCGTCACTGCACTCCGGGCGCCCAAGCAGACAGCGCCGCCGCCCGGTCATGCCGTCCAGCCGCCCCACGATGGCGAGTAGCGTCAGCCGGTCGGCCGGCACCGCCAGCTGGAACCCCCCGCGCTTGCCGCGCGTCGAGCGCAGCACCCCCGAGCGCACCAGCTCGTGCAGCACCTTCCGGAGGTAGTTCTCCGGGACGTCCGTGGCTTGGGCGAGATCGCTCGCCTGGACCGGACCCGCCGTGCCGAACCGGGCGAGGTGCACGACCGCCCGCAACGCGTACTCCGCCGTCTGTGAGAGGATGGGGCCTCCATGCGCCCGAGTCTTGCCGTCACGCGGACACCCGATTATAACATGATAAACAAGTCATGTTATAGCGCCAGCGGTCTCGAGCCGGAGGTCGTGATGCGGTGTGCGGTGGGCGCAGGCGGGATGGGTGGGCGCTTCCTGGTGGTGCTTCTGGGGTCGCTCGCGACGCCGCTCGCGGCGCAGGAGCCGCCCCGTGTGGCGTTTTCCGGGGAGGCACGGTTCCGCGGTGAGTGGGACGGGCGCACGGTGGGGGTGGGGGACGATGCCGCGACGCTCTCGCGCATC
>DAINBS010000391.1:0-2088 GCA_036732805.1 Gemmatimonadales bacterium
GATTGAGCCGCGCCGCGATCTGTCTCCTTCAGGAACCGCTCCGAGCCGATCGACGCGGCGAGGTCCGGCCGCAGCACCTTGATCGCCACCTCGCGCTGGTGCTTGCGGTCCCACGCCAGGTACACCGTGGCCATGCCGCCGCGGCCGAGGACGCACCGGACGTCGTATCGGTCCGCGACCGCAGCGGCCAGGTCGGGCGGTACCCCCGGGAGCGTTCCGGTCACGCGCTCACCGCGCGCGGCGGGGATAGTCGTCGACGCCCGCGAGACACCACTGGATGAACTCCCGCAGATCGTCGTTCGCCTTCGCCAGATCCGGCCTGCGCAGGTACATCATGTGCCCGCTCTCGTAGTACGCGAACCGGAACCGGTTCCGGAACTCGCCGCCCGGCTGGATGTGGGAGATCGTGTACTGCGCCCCGAAGTAGTCGGTCGCCGCGTCGAAGTACCCGGCCTGGATCATCACCTTGAGATAGGGGTTCTCCCGCATGGCTTCGCGCAGCATCTCGCCCGGCGGCGTCGGGGAGGTGCGGTCCCACGGGCGCACGTTCCCCCAGACGTTGTACTGGAGATCCGGGTTGTAGCGCAGCTCCTCGCGCAGGTACCGGTTCACGGCATTGGCGAACGGCCCGTTCCAGTCGGCGATGGCCGGATCGTATTCCGGGTTCTCGCCGGCCGCCTCCCGGTCGATTCCCAGATACCGGCTGTCGAGCCGCCCCACGGTGAGGCGCTGATCCCGCAGCAGCTCCTTCCAGAAGCGCCGGGTGTCCACCCGCAGGTTGGCCGCCAGGACGAACTCGGCGCTGAGCCCCGTGTAGCGCGCCACGCGCTCCGCCGTCGCCTGCCGGCGCGCGGCATCGAGCCGGTCGCCCTGCACGAGCGCCGCCACGTAGTCGTCGAGCGCGAACGCCTCCACCTCGTCGAGCACGCCGCGCAGGGGCCGCGCCTGGAGGTCGGCGGGGAGCTGGCGGTGATACCACGCGGTGGCCGCAAGCTGCGGCAGCGCGGTGGCAAACGCCACGTCCGGCCCCTGCTCGATGCCCAGGTCGGTCATCGACACGAGGACCACACCGTTGAGGTAGATCTGGTGGCGGTCCAGCAGGTAGCCCGCCAGGGCCGACGCGCGCGTCGTGCCGTAGCTCTCGCCGATGACGAACTTGGGCGACGCCCACCGGTCCTTGCGCACGAGGTACAGGCGGATCAGCTCCGCCACGGACTCGACGTCAGGAATCGTGCCGTGGAACGTGTGGAGGTCTTCGCCCTCCATCATCCGGCTGAAGCCGGTCGCCACCGGATCGATGTACACGATGTCCGCGGCGTCGAGGACGGACTGCGGGTTGTCCTCCAGCCGGCCGGGCGGCATGGGCGCGATGCCTTCGTCGTCGTACACGACGCGGCGGGGGCCGGTGTACCCCATGTGCATCCAGACCGAGGCCGTCCCGGGCCCGCCGTTGAACGAGAACAGCAGCGGCCGGCGGCTCAGGTCCTGCACGCCGTTCCGCGTGTAGGCGATGTAGAACATCCTGGCCACCGTCTTCCCGTCCTGGCGGATCGGCAGCCACCCCGCCTCGGCCGTGTACGCGACCGCCTCGCCGCGGATGCGAGCCGTGTGCTGGGTGACGACGGGCTCGTCGGGCAGCAGCGCGGCCTCGCTACCCGCCTTCTCGCCGGACGGGCGAACGACAGGGGGGGCGGCGGGCTGCTGAGCCACGGCGCCGGAAGCCGCGAAGGCCCACAGACCCATCAGCAGCAGCGAACGATGGCAGCGGATCCGCATGCGAGTGCTCCGGTGGAGATCAGAGTGGTCGGGAACGGGCAAACGGTATCGCGCCGACCGCTGGACCGCAATCGGGCGCAAGCGGCGTCAGCGCGGGAACGCTTCCGGAAGTCCCCCATCCACGGTGAGGATGTCCCCGGTGGTGTAGCGGAACCGATCGCTCGCCAGCAGCACGGCGAGGTCGGCGACGGCCTCCGCCGGGATGAGCGACACGCCCATGACATTCCGCGCGCGATACGCATCGAGCTGCTGCTCGACGGTGAGGCCCCGGGCCGCGGCGCGCTCCTGCACGAACCGGCGGAACAGGGGGGT
>DAINBS010000392.1:0-2078 GCA_036732805.1 Gemmatimonadales bacterium
GAAGCGGATGGTGCTGGAGGACCGCGTGCAGCTGCCGCGTCTGTACATGTGCTGGCTGACGCCGCCCATCTTCGCCCCGGGTGACGCGGAGATGGACGTCGTGTCGGGTGTGCTCACCGGCGGCAAGAACGCGCGCCTCTACAAGCGGCTCGTGTACGACATGCAGATCGCGCAGGACGTGGCGGCGTATCAGGGGTCGGGCAACCTGTCGTCGCAGTTCTGCATCGTGAGCACCGCGCGCGCGGGCCACGGGCTCGGGGAGCTGGAGACCGTGATCCAGGAGGAGCTGGCGGCGCTTCGGGCCACGCCGCCCACCGCGCGCGAGGTGGAGCGCGTGGTGAACCAGACCGAGGCCTCGTTCCTCGACCGGCTCGAACGGGCCGGCGGGTTCGGGGGCAAGGCCGACCAGCTGAATGGCTATTACTGGCGCACCGGGAACCCCGACTGGTTCGCGGAAGACGTCGGCCGCTACAAGGCGATCGCGCCCACCGACATCTCGGCCGCGGTGCGGGCGTACCTGCGCGACGACGCGCGGGTGGTGCTCAGCGTGGTCCCGAACGGCAAACCCGAACTGGCGGCCGCCAAGCCGTCCACCGAGTGACGGGGGAGACACGACGATGACGCCACGCCTGCAGGTCTCGCTCGTGCTCGCCGCCCTCGGTTGCTCGGCGAGTGCGCTGTCCGCTCAGGCACCCGATCGCTCGCGGCCGCCCGACCTCGGTCCGCCGCCCACGCTCAGTCTGCCGCCCATCGCGCGGGAGACGCTGCCCAACGGTCTCACGCTCTATTTCATGGCCAAGCGCGACGTGCCGCTGGTGCAGGTGAACGTCGTGGTGCGGGCGGGCCAGGTGCACGACCCGGATGACCGGCCCGGCCTGGCCGGGTTGACCGCCGCCATGCTGGACGAAGGCGCGGGGTCGCGCAACGCGCTCGAGCTGGCCGACGCCGTGGACTACCTGGGGGCGTCGCTGTCGGTGGGCGGCGGAGTGCATGAGACCACCGTGTCGCTCCACACGCCGGTGACGAGGCTCGATGCGGCGCTGGAGCTGCTCGCCGACGTGGTGCTCCGCCCGCGGTTCGACGGCGAGGAGCTGGAGCGACAGCGGCGCCAGCGCCTGACCGCCATGGCGCAGTGGCACGATGAGGCCCGGATTATCGCGCAGAGCGCGTTCGGCGAGGCGCTCTACGGCGTGCGGCATCCGTACGGGCGCATGGCCACCGGCACGCCGGCGTCACTGCAGGCCATGACGGTGGACGACCTTCGCCGGTTCCATGCGACGTACTTCGTGCCCAACAACGCGGCCGTGATCGTCGTGGGCGACACGGACCTGGAGGACGTCAGGCCGCTCCTCGAGCGGCTGTTCGGAGCCTGGCGGAGCGGCACCGTGCCCGCGTATCACGCGCCCGCCGCGCCGTCCAGCCGGCGGCAGGTGCTCCTGGTGGACAAGCCGGGGGCGGCGCAGTCCGAAATCCGCATCGGCCTCGTGGGCGTGAGCCGCGACACGCCGGACTACTACGCGCTCAACGTGATGAACACGGTGCTCGGTGGCTCCTTTGCCTCGCGGCTCAACCAGACGTTGCGCGAGGAGAAGCAGTACACCTACGGCGCGCGGTCGGGATTCTCGTTCGGGCCGCTCGCGGGGCCGTTCACGGCGAGTGCCGCGGTGCAGACCGCCGTCACCGACTCCGCGCTGTTCTACTTCCTGCGCGAGCTGAACGGGATCCGGGAGTCGGTGCCGGAGGAGGAGCTGGACCGGGGCCGCAACTACGCCGCCCTCCGGTTCCCGGCGGCGTTCCAGGCGGTGGCGCAGATCGCGGCGCAGCTCGAGGACCTGTATCTGTACGACCTGCCGCTCGACTACTTCAACGGGTACGTGCAGCGCCTGCTGGGCGTCACCCGCGCCGACGTGCGGCGCGTGGCACGCCAGTACGTCGTTCCGGCCCGCATGACGATCGTGGTCGTGGGCGACCGGAGCCAGGTCGAAGCCGGCATCCGGGCGCTGAGGCTGGGTGACCTCACCGTGAAGAGCATCCAGGACGTGCTGGGGCCCGTGCCGGTGGTGGGAACCAGGTGATCG
>DAINBS010000393.1:0-870 GCA_036732805.1 Gemmatimonadales bacterium
CGGTATTGCCTAACACGCTCGCGGCCATGCCGCTCGGCTCGCGCGGGGCACTGGACGACACCGTCACCGTCGCGCTCCTCGTGATCGTCCCGCCCGAACCGGTCGCGGTGAGGGTAAAGGTCGTGGTCTGGCTCACGTTCACGGTGGTGGAACCCGACGCCGCCACCGCCTGACCGTTGATGTCGACGGAGGTGGCGTTGGCCGTCTGCCAGGTGACGACAGCCGTGTAGCCTGCTGTTGCCGCGGCGGCCGACTGCAGCGTCGCCGTAATCGACGCCGTCGGCGCTTGCGCCTCGATGGTCACCGTGGCGGTCCTGGTCACCGTGCCGCCCGCGCCCGTCGCGGTCAGCGTGAACGTCGTGGTCTGCGTCAGGTTCCTCGTAATGGATCCGGATGCCGCCACGGCCAGGGCATTGATGGTGACGGTCGTGGCGTTGCTGGTCGTCCAGGTGATCAGCGCCGTATTCGCCGACTGCAGCGTCGCCGTGAACGACGCCGTCGGTGCCGGGACCGGGGCCGGCGCCGAGATCGTCACCGTCGCGCTCCTCGTCACCGTCCCGCCCGCGCCCGTCGCGGTCAGCGTGTAGGTCGTCGTCTGGGTGATGTTCACCGTGGTGGACCCCGACGCCGCCACGGCCTGGCCGTTGATGTTGACCGAGGTGGCGTTCGTGGTCTGCCAGGTGAGGCGGGCCGTGTTCGCCGACTGCAGCGTCGCCGTAAAGGTGGCCGTCGGCGCTGGTGTCGGCGCGGTGATAGTCACCGTCGCGCTCCTCGTCACCGTGCCGCCCGCGCCCGTCGCGGTCAGCGTGTACGTTGTCGTCTGGGTGATGTTCACCGTGGTGGACCCCGACGCCGCCACGGCCTGGCCGT
>DAINBS010000393.1:970-1997 GCA_036732805.1 Gemmatimonadales bacterium
TGATGTTGACCGAGGTGGCGTTCGTGGTCTGCCAGGTGAGGAGCGCCGTGTTCGCGGACTGCAACGTCGCCGTGAACGACGCCGTCGGCGCCGGCGTCGGCGTCCCGAGGTTGATGCTGGCCTCGTTCGACGGCGGCCCATACTGGAGCGCCGAGTTGTACGCCCGCACCACGAAGTAGTACGTGGAGCCGGGCGAGACGTTGATCGGCGCGCTCACCTGGTTGCCCGCGTCGAAGTTCCACTGGTAGTTGCCGGGCGAGGTGCCGTAATACACGCGGTATCCGGCGGTGTAGCTGTCGCTGTTCCTGTCCCACGTCGCCGTGACGGTTGTCTGGGCGAATGCCGCGGACGAAGAGGCAAGGATCAGGAGGATGGCCGCAACAGCCACCCGCAGCGAGTTCTTGAAGTCAATCGTACGCACACCTATCCCCTTGCCCCAAAACGGAGCGTCGAAGCTGCAGATTTCAGTGAGTTGCCTTGGGGGAGGCGGCCAGGGGGTGGGGGGACACCCTGCCGGCACCTTTCCAAGATTCGGGCCAACTTCACTGCCCATGGAAAGTGGTCCCTGTCGCATGAAGTCTGCTTGCGGCAGCCGTTCGCGAGCGACCTTGCCGAGCGCAAGCGGCGTTTACGCGTGCGCCATGTAAAGTCGTCCGGCCGGCATGCGCAAAATTGCACGATGCCGGAATGCCGAACACCACGCTGGGGATTGATGCGGGGAGGTTCGGCGGGCTGACGTGCGGACCCATGTCGCACGGCAGGGCTGAAAGAAGTGCGCCACGTCAGTGGATGTCGCCGCGCGTGGCGCTGATGCGATGCTGTGTCGCTTCGAGTTCAATCGATGCGCGTCGATGCATCCACTGAATCGCCGTGTGAATCCGCGTCGCGTGTTACGGTTTTGAACAGCGGGATCGCGAAAGCGTGGGAACCCGGTTCCGTCGTAGGATCCCCCCTTGGAGGTGTGAAATGTCACGCACGCCCGGACGCAACGACAAGTGCCCCTGCGGCAGCGGAAAGAAATACAAGC
>DAINBS010000394.1:0-1953 GCA_036732805.1 Gemmatimonadales bacterium
GCGCCGCCCATAGACTGCAACCGTATCGCCACCGGCGCAACCTGCTGTTGGTAGCAGTTCGTCCACTCCGCGACCGCCGGGGCCTGGCAACTCCCCTCGACCCACCGCATTGGCCATCTCCCCGACGGGAGGCTGGGCAGCGGCCACCGACGCAACCCGATCCGTGATCCCAGGCTGGAAATGCACAGCTAATCGCTGCGGTCTGTCGTTTCGACCCGCACTGAGCGTTGGGTTTGACAGCAGAAGTAGCCGACTCCGGCCTCCGCTCGCAGAAACGTGCGCACGGGATAATCGATCCAGGCACCGGCCGCAAACCCAGTTCCAACTCCGGAGAGGTCATAGGAAGACCCGGAGGGGCGATGCTACGGAGGTGAGGTTCCCGCCCCGGTGACCACCGTCATTCCGAAGACCCGGTCGACGTACTGCAGGTGGTAGAAGCGGACGCGGGCGGAGCCGGTCGGGCCGACCGCCCTCACCCAGAACCGCGGTGTGACCCCGAGGCCGGCGGGGACGGTGACCGTGCTGATGGCCCGCTGGCCGTCGCTGAAGGCGAGGCCACCCTCGCTCAGGATGGAGAACGTGGTGCCCTGCACGACGGCGTGCGCCCCACCGGCCGAGTCCCGCGCCTCGAGGATCACGCCGACCGAATCCCCCAGCCGGATGCTGCTCGGGAAGTCCCGTAGCGTCACCGTGCCGTCACTGACCCAGATGGCGACCGTGTCGGGGAGGTGCCCGGGGGCCGAGACGACCAGCGTGTCCGGACCGGCTGACCGGCCGTCGATCGCGTACTCGACCGACTGGGCGCCCGGCGGGATCGTACGGGTGGCCGCCGAGATGGTGCGCTGCGTGCGGCTGGCGATGCTTACCGAGACGGCGCCCGCCGCGAGCGGGTAGGGGCGCTCGATGACGCCGAGGAGACGCTGGCCGACCCCGACCACGGGATAGGGATAGGTCCGCAGCTGGAGACGCGGCGCCGAGGCCGTGATGGTGACGGTGTCGGGGGCGTACCGCACGGGGACGGGCCGGCGGTCCTCGACCGCGAGGCGGAGGGTTCCCGCGGCGGTGAGCGTGAGCGGCAGCGGGCCGGCCGTCGCACCGCCAGTGTCGATTCGCGCGTCGGCGGGCACCTCCAGGCCCCCGTCCAGCGGCACCAGGGTGAACGTCGCCGCCGTGTCGAACGGGAACGCGAAGCCTTCCGGGCTCACCGCCGTGACGGACACTGCATAGCCGGCGCCCCCCACCAGGCCGTAGGCCGGTGCATCCAGCACGAGCTTTCCGGGCGCCACGGTGATCGCGCCGCTGGTGTCGGACACGAACCCCTGGGCCGTGGCGACGATGCGGGCCGTTCCCGCTACGTCCCCGGCGGCCACCGTGACGGGCATCGCCCCGCCGAGCGTGACGGAGTCGGTCACCCGCAGCACACCGGAGTCCGTCGTGCGCAGTGTTACGACGTGTCCTTCGGCGCCCTGTAGGCCGATCGCGCCGGTGGGATACCGCTGGCGCGGGGCCAGCATCGTGGTGGCGCCGGCTCCCAGTCCCGTCACCCGGAGGGTGGTGTCCAGGACCACGTCGAGCGTGATGACCGCGGGTGCGTAGGCCCCTTCGGTGTCCTGCACGGTGACACTCGTGGTGCCGGTGTCGATCGCCGGGAAGGGCAAGGACCACAGGGCGGACCACTGGCTCGAAATCGTGGTTGAAGACGGAAGGGCGACCGTCGGATCGGCCGGTGTGGCCGTGACCGTCACGGCGTCGGTGGTCGCGTGGATCGTGCCGAGCGAGTCGGCCACGTGGATGATGGTCCAGGCCGAAGCGACAGTGCCGGTCACGGTGCCGGCCAGGGCGAAGTGCGGCGTCGTGACGACGAGGACGAGCGTGTCGGGTGCGTAGCCCGGCGCCGTCGCGACGACCGTGTCCGTGCCGGGTGTCAGCCCCACGTAGGGCACGGCGGCACCC
>DAINBS010000395.1:0-1916 GCA_036732805.1 Gemmatimonadales bacterium
GAGGAGCTGGCCGGACTCGCCGACGTCTTCGTGAGCTGCCACCCCAACGCGGGCCTGCCGAACGCGTTCGGCGGCTACGACGAGACGCCGGCCATGACCGCGGCGCTCATCCGGGAACTCGCCGAGGCGGGGTTCGTGAACCTCGTGGGCGGGTGCTGCGGCACGACCCCGGCCCACATCCGCGCGATCGCGGAGGCGGTGGCGGGCCTGGCGCCGCGGATTCCGCCCGCGATCGCGCCGCACACGCGGCTCAGCGGGCTCGAGCCGCTGACGCTCCGTCCGGACAGCCTGTTCGTGAACATCGGCGAGCGGACGAACGTCACAGGATCCAGGCGATTCGCCCAGCTCATCGCCGCGGGCGATTACGAGGCCGGGCTCGCCGTCGCGCGCCAGCAGGTGGAGAACGGCGCCCAGGTCATCGACGTCAACATGGACGAGGCGATGCTCGACTCGCCCGCGGCCATGGAGCGCTTTCTTCGCCTCGTGGCCGGGGAGCCCGACATCGCCAAGGTCCCCGTGATGGTCGACTCCTCCCGCTGGGAGGTGCTCGAGACGGGGCTGCGCAACCTCCAGGGCAAGGGGATCGTCAACTCGATCAGTTTGAAGGAGGGCGAGGCGGACTTCCTCGCCAAGGCCCGGCTCGTGCGGCGCTACGGCGCCGCGGTGGTCGTGATGGCGTTCGACGAGGAGGGCCAGGCCGACACCGTGGCCCGGAAAGTGGCCATCTGCGCCCGCGCGTACCGGCTGCTCACCGAAACCGTGGGCTTCCCACCCGAGGACATCATCCTCGATCCCAACGTGTTCGCGATCGGCACCGGCATCGAGGAGCACAACCGCTACGCCATCGCCTTTCTGGAGGCCACCCGGGCCATCAAGCGGACGCTGCCGCACGCGCGGGTGAGCGGCGGGGTGAGCAACCTGTCGTTCGCGTTCCGCGGCAACGCCGCCATCCGGGAGGCGATGCACGCCGCGTTCCTGTACCACGCCGTCCAGGCGGGCATGGACATGGGGATCGTGAACGCGGGGCAGCTCGCCGTGTACGCCGACATTCCGGAGGAGCTGCTCACGGCCGTCGAGGACCTGCTGTTCGACCGCCGGCCCGACGCGTCCGAGCGCCTGCTCGCGCTGGCGGACCGGTACAGCGGCGGCGCGCGCGCCGCCAAGGCCGACCTGGCCTGGCGCTCGCTCCCCGTGGCCGACCGCCTCAAGCACGCGCTGATCGAGGGGATCCAGGATCACATCGAAGCCGACACGGAGGAGGCCCACCGGCACCTCGGTCGCCCGATCGCCGTGATCGAGGGTCCACTCATGGACGGCATGAACGTCGTGGGCGACCTGTTCGGCGCCGGGAAGATGTTCCTGCCGCAGGTCGTGAAGAGCGCCCGCGTGATGAAGAAGGCGGTGGCGTACCTCATCCCCTACCTCGAGCGGGAGCGGGCCGCCGGCACCGGGCCTCAACGCGCGGGCACCGTCGTGCTCGCCACCGTCAAGGGAGACGTGCATGACATCGGCAAGAACATCGTGGGGGTGGTGCTGGGCTGCAACAACTACGAGGTCGTGGACCTGGGCGTGATGGTCCCGGCGCAGCGCATCCTGGACGAGGCGCGGCGGGTGAACGCCGACGTGATCGGCCTGTCCGGCCTGATCACGCCCTCGCTGGACGAGATGGTGCACGTGGCGCGCGAGATGACCCGCCAGCGGTGGGAGGTCCCCCTCCTGATCGGCGGGGCCACGACCTCGCGCGCCCATACGGCGGTGAAGATCGCGCCGGCGTACACGGGACCGACGGTGTACGTGCTGGACGCGTCCCGCAGTGTGGCCGTGCTGGGGCAGCTGCTGAGCGCCGAGCGCCGGCCCGCGTTCACCGCCGCCACCGCGGCCGAGTATGCGCGCCTGCGCGAGCGGCACGCGGCCCG
>DAINBS010000396.1:0-1913 GCA_036732805.1 Gemmatimonadales bacterium
TGACGATGCGAATTTTGATGGGGCTGCCCCCGTCTGCCACCCGTTGCCGGGCCCAGGTCGTGAGCTCCCGCAGCATGGCGAAGGAGTCCGGCAGATAGGCCTGCAGCGCCATGCCGGCGAAAAAGTGTTTGAACTCCGGCTGGTCCAAGGTGTGCCTGAAGGCGGCGGCAGTCAGCGACAAGTCCCGGTAGGCCTCCATGTCGAGGGTGACGGATTTCGGGACCCGGCTTCCATCCGGGCGGGTATAGACCTGGGCGGCGGCTTCCCGGAGACCATGAAGGGGCGTATCGGGATCGCCTTCGCGCCGAGCAACCCGGACGTGATCTACACGATGGTCGAGGCGGACAGCACCCCGGGAACACCCGGGCGCCTGTCGGGCCTGTACCGGTCACCGGACGGCGGCGCCACCTGGGAGCGCACGAGCAGCAACAACGTGCGGCCGTTCTACTACTCCCAGGTACGGGTGGACGTGAAGAACCCGGACCGCGTGTACTGGTCGTCCACGCCGGTCAACGTCTCCGATGACGGCGGCAAGACGGCCAGGAACGCCACCGTCGGCCTGCACGTGGACCACCACGCGATGTGGCTCGATCCCAACGACGCCGACCATTTCGTGGTGGGCAACGACGGCGGCATTGGCATCACCTGGGACAAGGGCGGCAACTACGTCTTCGCGAACACCATGCCGCTCGGCCAGTTCTATCATGTGAGCTACAACATGGAGGTCCCGTACCGCGTGTGCGGCGGGCTCCAGGACAACGGCAGCTGGTGCGGTCCGAGCCGCAAGTCCCGGGGGGAGATCAGCAACACCGACTGGTTCTACGTCAACGGCGGCGACGGCTTCTACACGCAGCAGGATCCCGAAGACCCGGACATCGTGTACGCGGAGTCGCAGGGCGGGAGCATGGCCCGCATCAACCTCGCGACGGGTGTCAGGACCAGCCTGCAGAAGCCCGACTGGCGGCCCCGCTGGACCGTGTTCGAGGACTCGATCGCGATCGACTGGCCGGACACCACCGTCCGCCTCGAGCGCGCCCGGCAGCGCCGCGTGGACGACCTGCGGCGGCAGCAGCGCGCGGACTCGGCCGCCCAGAGCCTCCGCTGGAACTGGAACACACCGTTCTTCATCTCCCGTCACAATCCGAGCGTGTTCTACGCCGGCGCCAACAAGGTCATGAAGTCCACGCGGCGGGGCGAGGGCCTCTACCCGATCTCGCCGGACCTCAGCACTGGCGACACGATGCGGATCCGCGTGAGTACGACGTCCACCGGCGGGATCACGCCGGATGTGACCGGCGCGGAGACGCACAGCACGATCACGACGCTTGCGGAGTCGCCCATCCGTCCCGGCATCCTGTTCGCCGGCACCGACGACGGGAAGGTGTGGGTAAGCCGCAACGACGGCGGGACGTGGGACGACATCACGTTCCGGTTCTCCGGCGTGCCCGCGAAGACGTGGGTGACGCGCATCGAGCCGTCGAACCACGATTCGCTCACCTTCTACGTCACGTTCGACGGTCATCGGGACAACGACTTCCGGCCGTACGTGTACGCGACCAACGACTTCGGCGCGACGTTCCGCTCGATCGCGGCCAACCTGCCGACGGGCGGGCCGGACTTCGTCCACGTCATCAAGGAAGACCCGTCCAACCGCGACCTGCTGTTCGTGGGGACGGACGTGGGTGCGTTCGTGTCCACCAACCGGGGCGCCAGCTGGCAGCGGTTCATGACGGGGTTGCCCACGGTCCCGGTGTACGACCTCCAGATCCACCCACGGGACCGCGAGCTGATCGCGGCCACGCACGGCCGGTCCATCTGGATCGTGGACATCCACCCGCTCGAGCAGCTCACGCCTGCCGTGGCGGACGCGCCAGCGCACCTGTTCACACCCAAGGTGGCGTACGAGTATGGCG
>DAINBS010000397.1:0-1906 GCA_036732805.1 Gemmatimonadales bacterium
GATCGGCTCCGCGGACCGGTTTGCCGCCACCGGCAACGCCGCCGACCTCATGGCCGCGAGCTTCTTCTGGGACCGCCTCGCCCAGCATCACAGCTTTGCCACCGGCGGGCACGGCAAGGACGAGTACTTCGGCCCGCCCGACCGGCTGGGCGAACGGGTCGACGGCCGCACGGCCGAATCGTGCAACGTCTACAACATGCTGAAGCTCACCCGGCGGCTCTTCGCGCTGCGGCCGGACGCCCACTACGCGGACTTCCACGAGCGGGCGCTGTTCAACCACATCCTGGGCTCGATGGATCCCGACGGCGGCCGCACCTGCTACATGGTGCCGGTGGGCCGTGGCGTCCAGCACGAGTACCAGAACATGCTGCGCAACTTCACGTGCTGCGTGGGGACCGGCATGGAGAGCCACGCCCTGCACGGGGACGGGCTCTACTACGAGGCCGGTGACAGGCTGTGGGTGACGGTCTACGCGCCGTCCACGGCCACGTGGGCGGCGGCCGGGCTCCGGCTGCGCATGGACACGACCTTTCCTGAGGGAGACACCGCGCGGCTGGAGCTCACCCTCGCGTCGCCGCGCGCGTTCACCCTCCTGCTGCGCCGGCCGTACTGGTGCGGCGACGGGTTCGCCGTGAGCGTGAACGGGCAGAGCGTGGACCTGGGGACCGTGGGTGGCGAACCCAACGGGGGCCCGCGGCGGCCGTACGATCATCCCTACGTGGCCAGCACGTTCGTCGAGATCGCGCGCACGTGGCGCTCCCGCGACGTGGTGGAGATCTCCCTCCCCAAGTCGCTCCGCCTGGAGCCGACGCCGGACAACCCGCGTCGTGCCGCCCTGTTGTGGGGTCCCCTGGTGCTGGGCGGCGACCTGGGCCCCGAGCGCGGGCGCCGGGGAGACGAAGGGGAAGGCCTCGACCCTCAGCCGGTGGTCCCGGTGCTGGTCGGCGCCGACCGCCCCGTGGCGGACTGGCTGAAGCCGGTCGCGGGCTCGCCCGCCCGTTTCCGCACCGACGGCGTGGGCCGCGAGCCCAGCGCACAGGAGCGGCCGCGCGAGGTCGAGTTCGTGCCGTTCTACCGCCTGCACCGCCGCACCTACGGCGTGTACTGGGACCTGTTCACGCCGGACGAGTGGACTGCGCAGCGCGGCGTCTTCGCCGCCGAGGCCGAGCGGCGACAGAGACTCGAAGCCGCCACCGTGGCCTACCTCGAGCCCGGTGAGGTCGTGTTCGAGCGGGAGTTCAACTACCAGGGCGCAGCGGACGCCGTTGCGGCGCGGGTCGAGGGCCGCCCGGGCCGCCGCGCGCGTACCTGGTTCTCGTACGACGTGCCCGTGGCGTCGAACGACCCCCTCACCCTGATCGTGACGTACCACAGCGGCGACCGCCGCGGCATGCCCGCCACGTTCGAGATCCAGCTGGATGGCCAGACCGTGGCGCGTGAGTCGATCCGGCTCGCCGATCCGCCGCGGTTCTACGACGTGGAGTATCCGATTCCGCCGGCGCTGGTACGCGGGAAGGAGAAGGCCACGCTGCGGTTCCAGGCGGCAGAGGGGAGCCAGGTGGCGACGGTGTTCGGGGTGCGGATGATCCGCGGGGAGATCCGGTAGGGCGCATGAGAGTCGCGCCCTGCGAGGGCGCGCTCGGCCGAGGAACCAGACGCTGAAGCGTGGTCGCGTGTCACGCGGCGTCCTTCAGGACGAGGTTCCTCGGCCGAGCGCGGGCTTCAGCCCGCGACTCCCACGAACACACCGACTGCGACTCACGACAACGCTCCCGCTCTCACCTCGTCGCTGGTCACCAGTTCGGCCGGGATTCCTGCCCGCCACAGGGCGCGATAGCAGCCATATTCCGAAAGGGTGGAGTAGGTGCTGGGCATGCGTTGCCAGTTCTCCTCGCGCAGTGAGACA
>DAINBS010000398.1:0-1805 GCA_036732805.1 Gemmatimonadales bacterium
GCGATACCGGACGAGCCGCGGTGACGGCTCGTCGAGGACTTCGTCAGGTGCCGCTGTCCAGCGCCCCATCACGTCCGGCAGGCCGGACCCGTCGAGATCCGCACAGGCCAGCAGGTCGTTCTGCACCGCCGTGGGTGCCGGCCCCGCGTCAGACCGCAGCAGGGTGCCTCCGGCATTGAGCAGGAGCCGCGGCTGTCCCGTCGCCGACGCGGCGCCGTTGTTCGCGACGATCACGTCCTCGAAACCGTCACCGTTGATGTCGCAGATGTTCAGGCCGTAGCCGAACGTCGTCCCCGCCGGCATCCCGTCGATGTCCCGGCCGGCGTCGAACCGCCCCTGATCGTTCGTGAACAGCCGCGTGACGGATGAGTCGTGGTGCACCAGGTCGAAGTCGCCGTCGAGGTCCACGTCGAACAGCCGCATCCCTTCATCGAACAGGACGGGCAGGTTCCACTCAGCGCCCCGATCGGTGAACGTCAGGTCGCCGTTGTTGATGAAGAGGTGCGAGGCCACGTGGATGTCCACCCAGCCGTCCGCGTTGACGTCGATCGCCTGCGCGCCTTCGGGCGGGAAGTGCAGGTTCGCCGCCACGCCCGCCGCCTCGGCGCGATCGGTGAAGTTCCCCGCGCCGTCGTTGATCAACAGCCAGTTCCGTCCCCCGTCGCCGACGTGCGTGTAGTGCGGGATGAAAATGTCCACGTCGCCGTCGTTGTCGAAGTCGGCCACGAGGACGGTTTCGCCGAACCCGCGGATCTGCAGCGACGCGATGCCCGGATCCTCCGTGAATCCCCCGAGTCCGTCGCCGACGTGCAGGATGGCCGCGTGCTCGGGCGGGCCATCCGCGCGCGAGTAGACGTTCGTGAAGATGTCCGCCACACCGTCACCGGTGAAGTCGGCGAAGCGCGAGTCGCGGTTCATCCGGCCGTCGGCGGCCAGGCCCCCGAGCCCGGCCGATGCCAGCGGATAGAGCTGGAACGTGCCGTCGCACCGGCCCCGGGCGCCCACCATGTCGAGGCATCCGTCGCCGTTCACGTCCCACAAGGCCGGCGTCAACCGGCCCGGCCAGTCCGGGTACTCGACGACGTCGAATGCGAGCGCCATGGCGATGGGCCCTCCGCTCCCCGCCACCGGCCCGTGCAGGGGGTACACCCGGTAGTACGCCGGAGCGCCGGGATTGCTCACCGGTCTCGCCCATGGCGAGCCGGGCACCTCGATGAAAGGCACGGACGGCCCCGGATTCCGAAGCTCGTCGCGAGACGCCGCCCAGTACACGCGGTAGCCTCGTGCCCCCGCGGCGGACGTCCAGTGAACCCCGTGACTGTTCCCCTGGGGCACCACGGTAGTCGCATCGGGCGCGCCAGGAGCCGCGGGCCCTTCCCCGCACGCGTTCCTGGCGGTGACGCTGACCGCGTACCCGCCCGTGCCGACGGTGCCGGAGAAGCCGAGCGCTGTCGTCTCGAAGGTCCCGCTGTAGGCGCCGCTCACGCGGACGACATAGCTCGAGGCGCCCGGGCCATCCGCCGGTGGCCGCCACGACAGGCTGACCGTGGAGCCAACTCTCGTGGCCAGGAACGCTGCCGGCGCGCCTGGCGTTCCGCTGCACTGGCCGGGAACCGTGAGCGTGACGGCATTCGACGGAGCACTGATCCCGCTGGCGTTCTCGGCGACGACCGTCACCGTGTAGACTCCCGTCGGCACGCTGGCGACGGTGAACCGATCGCCCATGGGTAGCGGCAGCCTCGTGGTGGTTGCACCGGTCACGTCCAGCCACAGGCTGGTGGGCGCACCTCCCTGGAACGTGTTGG
>DAINBS010000399.1:0-1763 GCA_036732805.1 Gemmatimonadales bacterium
GCGGCGGCATAGCCCTCGAGCCGGGATGCCTCGCGGTAGCCAGCACGCTCCAGGAATCGGAGGCCCCTCCCAAGCGGTGCGGCGACCGCCGTCCGGAACCGCGTGGCGCCCCGTGCGGACATCCATTGCTCGAATGCCGCGAGCGTCGCTCCGCCGAGACCGCGGCCCCGCACGCCGGGATCGAGCAGGAGCAGCCCGACGGTGCAGGTCCCCTCGGCGGGGAAATCGGGGATCGCGTCGAGCACGCCCACGAGCGTCCCGTCGCCGTCGAACACCCCCACCGTCTGCTTGTCGTTCACCGCTTTCGTCGGGGGGCCGCCCACGAAGGCGCGCTCCGCCTCGTCGGGAGCGGGCGGCGTGCCGGTGGTCGCCTCGAAGTAGTCGGCGGTCCGGTCGAAGAGGCGCTGGAGCGCCGGCAGGTCAGGTGGCTCGAGACGTCGGGCGTGGTAGCTCCGGCCGGGACCGTATGCGTCGAGTTGCATCGGGGCAAGCTACGCGCGACGGCTCTGGCGCGGCGCTGCGCGAGGTCCACGACCACGCTGTGGCAGGTCGTGTACCGCCGCGCCGGCGGCGTCGAGGGATCATGACAGACCGGGAGCGGGTGTACATTCGATCGTGCGCCTCTCGAGAGTCCGGTCCGCCCCAATGACGCTCTGTCCGCGACGCCCATGACCGCACCACCCTCGGATCAGGACACCGCGCGGCAGCTGGCCGCCGCCCTCGGACCGGGCTACGAGGTACGCGGCCTCGTGGGACGAGGCGGCTTCGCCGAAGTCCACGAGGTGTGGGACCGCGAGCTGGAGCGGCGGCTCGCGGTGAAGGTGGTCCGGCCGGACGTCGCCTGGACCGGCGGGATCCTCCAGCGGTTCAAGCAGGAAACCCGCACCGTCGCCAGGCTCCAGCATCCCAACATCCTGCCCATCCACTTCGTGGGCGAGGGCGAAGGGCTCGTGTACTACGCGATGCCGTTCGTCGAAGGCCAGTCGCTGGGCGACCTGCTCCGCGCGCGCGGCGCCCTGCCCGCGGAGCACGCGGTCCGCATCGCGCTCCCCATTCTCGACGCGCTGCAGCATGCCCACGCGGCCGGGCTCGTGCACCGCGACATCAAGCCGGACAACGTGATGCTCGACCGCGCGAGCGGCCGGCCCCTGCTCATGGACTTCGGGATCGCGAAGCGCCTGGACTCGGCCGCGGGCCTCACGCAGGTCGGGTTCGTGGTCGGCACGCCGCACTACATGAGCCCCGAGCAGGCGCTGGGCGAGGTGAACCTCGACTCCCGGTCCGACCTCTACTCGTTCGGGGCCGTGCTCTTTCAGATGGTGACCGGGGCGCCCCCGTTCGACGGTGTCTCTTCACAGGAGATCGTCGGCAAGCACCTGGCGGAACCCGTGCCGGTGCCCGCCACGCTGAACGCCCGTGTCCCCGCGTGGCTCTCGGCGGCCATCGTCCGGTGCCTGGAGAAGAAGCCCGACGACCGCTTCCAGTCGGCGGCGATGCTGGCGGATGCGCTCCAGGTGGGCACCGCGCAGGCGCCGGCCACGGCGGACTCGACCGCCGCCACCGAGCTGGTGCCCACGGCCGAGCGCCAGCGGGCCGCTCCCCCTCGCGGGCGCCGCTGGGTGTTGTGGGCGGCAGTCGGCGTGGTCGTGCTGGCCGGGCTCGCGGCCGCGTGGCTGCTCACGCGGCCCCGGCTCGTGTTCGAGAACGCGCTCGCCGTTCCCGTGACGCTCAGCCTCGCGGGCCGGGAGCACGTCGTGGCGCCC
>DAINBS010000400.1:0-1587 GCA_036732805.1 Gemmatimonadales bacterium
TGGAGCTGTCGGGACCCGAGCTGCCCATCCTCGACGGCAGCGCCCGCGGCTATCTCGCGGCCTTCGACAAGGCGGGGATCAAAGAGCATCAGGGCGCCCCACCGCTCATGTGGACGGTCCAGGCACCGCTCGTGGTGCGCGAAGGAGACTCGCACTACGTGGCGGCGCCCGCCGCGTCGCTCCGGATCACCGCCACGATCGAGTGGCCCCATCCGCTCATCGGCCGACAGAGCCGCTGCGTGGACGTCTCGGACGCCACGTTCCGGTCGGACCTCGCGGGCTCCCGCACGTTCGGCTTCGTGGCCGAACTCGAGTCCCTCAAGGCGCGGGGCCTCGCCCTCGGCGCGAGCGCCGAGACCGTGCTGGCGTTCACCGACACCGGGCTCGCCGGCGGCGAGCTGCGCTGGCCGGACGAGTGCGTGCGCCACAAGATCCTGGACATGCTCGGTGACCTGGCGCTCACGGGCGGCCGCGTGGCGGCCGACGTGACCGCGTTCCGGCCGAGCCACGCGGGCAACGTGGCGCTGGGCAAGGCCCTGCGCCGCCTGGCCGGGGCGGCCGCACCACCCGTGCTCGGCATCCAGGAGATCCTGGGCATCCTGCCACACCGGTACCCGATGCTGCTGGTGGACCGGATCATCGAGGTCCAGGGAACCGAGCGCATCGTCGGGATCAAGAACGTCACGTTCAACGAGCCGTTCTTCCAGGGACACTTCCCGGACCACCCGGTCATGCCCGGCGTGCTCATCATCGAGGCCATGGCGCAGGCCGGCGGGATGCTGCTCATGGGCGCCGTGGACAATCCGGAGTCCAAGGTCGTCTACTTCATGTCGCTCGACGGCGTGAAGTTCCGCCGCCCCGTCGTGCCGGGCGACCAGCTCCGGTTCGAGCTCGAGATGCTCCAGTTCCGCGGCCGCAACTGCCGCATGCGCGGGGTGGCCTACGTGGACGGCCAGCCGGTCGCGGAGGCGGAAATGGCGGCCCGCATCATCGACCGGTGACGTTCCGCGTCCACCCGAGCGCCGCGGTGGACCCCCGCGCGGAGCTCGCGGCGAGCGTCGTCGTGGGGCCGGGCGCGGTGGTGGGCCCCGGTGTGCGCGTGGGCCCCGACACCGAGATCCAGGCGCACGCGGTGATCGAGCGGGACGCCGACATCGGGCGGCGCTGCCTGATCGGGTACGGCGCCATCCTCGGCAGCGCACCGCAGGACATCCACTACCGGAATGAGCCCACCCGCGTGATCGTCGGCGACGACACCACGATCCGCGAGTACGTCACGATCCACCGCGGCACCGCGGCCTCGGGGCTCACGCGCGTCGGGTCGCGCTGCTTCCTGATGGCATACGTCCACGTGGCCCATGACTGCGTGATCGGCGACGACGTCGTCCTCGCGAACGCGGTCCAGCTGGCGGGACACGTGGACGTCGGGCATCACGCCTGGATCGGCGGCCAGACGCCGGTGCACCAGTTCGTGCGGATCGGGGAGTACGCGTTCGTGGGCGGCGGCTCGCGCGTGCCGCAGGACGTGCCGCCGTTCGGCAGCGTGGCCGGCGTTCCGCTGCGGCTCCTGGGCATCAACAGCGTCGG
>DAINBS010000401.1:0-1577 GCA_036732805.1 Gemmatimonadales bacterium
ACCTCACGAGATCCGTGCGGGGAAAATAATGACCGATGCGGAGATCACGCGTGATCCGAGTCACGCAACTCATCCATCCCTGACTCATTTCCAATCACACGCGCGGTGAAAGCGCAAAATGACAGGGGCGTCACGGAGCCTCGCGGCGGGTAGAACGTGCAGAGGCCCCGGACTGTTACCCGGGGCCTCTGTGGTGTCGCTTGCTAAGAGTTTACCGAGGCGTCACTGCTCCGCTCCAGCCACAGGATACGCTCCGATCCAGTCATTGCTGTTCCCGCTCACGCGCGCCGCCAGATTCCCCCACTCGATCCCGTTGCCGAAATACGAGGCCCCCGCCTGCCCGGAGAGTCCCCACCGCGCCGTCCGGTACAGACCGTCCGTCATGCCGGACATGTTTCTGGTGCCTTCCCCGAGCAACGTGCCCGTTGAGCTGTACACCCGGAACGTCACGACCCCCGAGGTCGATGACGTGCGGCTCAGCCGCCATTCCAACCGCTGTACGCTGCCTTTGGGAATACCAGACGCGAGGCGGATGTTGCTTTGAGCCGAATTGGCCACGTCCAGGTCGTAGGTCCCCCCGCTCCCGGCCTCGATCAGCCAGGCCCACTTCACATCACCGACGTTGCACTGATTCCCGTGATCGGCGCCGGTATTCGCCCCGTTCGGGAGCGAATTGCGAATGTACATGCGCAGGAAGACGAACTCGCCCACGGCCGGAGCCCGCCACCGGTTGTTCGCGACCCACTGCACGTCGAGCGCCCCCGCGTGGATGTTTCGCGCGACGTTGACCGTCCCCGAGGGGAAGCCCAGTCCCGACGCCGAGACGATGACCGCATTGGCGTTCGACGCCTCCTGAACCAGCCCTCGAGCGGTGAAGGTGCCCGACCGGAAATCCTCGAACCAGTCCAGCGAACACGTGCCGCTACAGGGAGGTGGTGGTGGAGGTGGGGCGGTCAGGGTGATCGCCGACGTATCGGCGAGGACGCCGCCCTGCTGCGTGGCGATCACGCGGTAGCTCCCGCCGCTACTCCCCGCGGTATAGAGCCCCGCCCCGCTGACCGTGCCCCCGGTCGCCGTCCACGTCACCGTCGCCGCCTGCTGCGTCCCGTTGCTCATCTGCGCCGTGGCCGTGAACTGCTGCGTCGCCCCCGTGGCCAACGTCACTGACGCCGGCGTCAACACGATCTGCGTCACCACCGGCGGCGGCGGCGGCGCCGTGAGCGTCACCGCCGCGGTGTCGGCGAAGGAACCCTTCGTCCCGATCACCCGGTAGCTCCCGGCGCTACTGCCCGCCGTGTAGAATCCCGTCCCGCTGATCGTCCCACCCGTCGCCGTCCACGTCACCCCGGTGGCCGCGCGCGAGGACCCGTCGCTCAAGAACTCGGTCGCCGCAAACTGCCGCGTCGCCCCCGTCGCCAGCGTCACTGAGGCCGGCGTCACGTCCATCCGTGTCACCACCAGCGGCGGCGGCGGCGGCGGCGCCGTGATCGTCACCGCCGACGTGTCGGCCCGCGTGCCGCCCTGCTGCGTGGCGATTACGCGGTAGCTCCCGCCGCTGCTCCCCGCGGTGTAGAACC
>DAINBS010000402.1:0-1532 GCA_036732805.1 Gemmatimonadales bacterium
CTGCGCCCTGCAGCGCTGACGCACCACTTTTGCCTCGCCCGCCGCCCCCACTCGCGCCATGGTGGCGTACGCGGCCGGCCCGCCCACCCACATGCAGATCTACGTGCGGCAGGTGAGCGGGGGGCGGACCGTATCGCTCACGGACGACACCACCACCAATCACCGCTGGCCGCGCTGGTCGCCGGATGGCACCCGGGTCGCGTTCACGACGGGCCGAGGGACCATCGAGGTCGTGCCCGCGTTTGGCGGGCCGGCGCGCGTCGTCGCGCAGGTGGGCATCGACACCGCGGCGGGGCTCGACTGGATCCCGGTCGCGGGATTCGACTGGTCGCCGGACGGGCAGCGTGTGGCGTACATCACCGGCTGGCCCGCCGGCGTCATCTACCTCCAGGACCTCGCCGGCGGGGAGCCCGTGCGGGTCACCACGGTCGAGCAGGCGCACGCGCCGGTCTGGTCGCCGGACGGAACGCGGCTCGCTGTGGTGGCGGGCAATGCCGAGTTCGTGATGGGCACCAAGTACTTCGCCAACGAGGGCCAGTCGGGGATCAGCATCGTTCCGCTGAACGGTGACCCACCCGTCACGGTCACGGAGCAGACGGCCGTGAACATCGCGCCCGCCTGGACGCCCGACGGACGGAGTCTCCTGTTCGTGTCTGACATGGATGGCACGCGTGACGTGTTCCGCGTGGTCATTCCCCGGTCGGGGCCGCCGCGCGGCGCGCCCGAGCGGCTCACCACGGGACTCGGCGCCTTCTCGCTCACCGTGAGCGGTGACGGCACGCGGCTGGCGTACGCGTCGCTTCAGACCACCTCGAATGTGTGGAGCATCGCGATTCCCGGCGACGGACCGGTGCCGAGCGACGCGGCGCGGGCGATCACGGTCGGCAACCAGACTGTCGAGAGCATGGACGTGAGTGCCGACGGCCGGTGGCTCATCTTCGACTCCAACCGGAGCGGCAACTACGACATCTGGCGCATGCCCACCGAGGGGGGCGAGCCGGTGCAGCTGACCACCGACCCCAGCTCGGACTTTGCGCCCCGCTGGTCGCGGGACGGCCGCGCCATCGTGTTTCACTCTCTGCGCCACGGGAATCGGGACATCTTCACCATCAATCCCGACGGGACCGGCGAGCAGCGGCGGACCACGAGTCCGGCCGAGGAGCTGGACGTGGACTGGTCGCCCGACGGGACGGCGCTGGTGCACCAGACCTTCACGGGCCAGGTGAACACGAGCCGGGTGCTGGACCTGGCCGACGGCAGCGAGCGCGATCTCTGGACCGGCGAGTACGCCCGGTGGTCGCCGCGGGGCGACGAGATTCTCACCCTCTCGGCGCCGGGCCTCGTCGTGGGGCCGGCGGCGGGCGGCACCCCGCGCGTTTTGGTGCCGCGGAACGATCCGGCGTTTGGCCCCTATCTCGCCGCGTGGTCGCCCGACGCGCGCACGATCTACTACCTGCTGCGGGACGCGGCCGGCTGGTCCATCCGGTCCGTCCCGGCCACCGGCGGGGCGTCTCGCCTGCTGATCACGTTCG